>CAMWUH010000210.1 GCA_947177325.1 uncultured Bacteroidales bacterium | reverse complement strand
TCTGTTGAAGATGCGTCGCTCTCCGATCGGTTTCACCTCGATTCGGCCGGCACCCAAGGGTATCACGAGGGTGATTTGCCCGACAGCCGCATGCGTCAGCACGCTTTTCAGCGCGGGCTTAATCTGACTCATATCTGCCGCCGCATAAAGCCAAGCGATTTCGACGATTTCGACCTTATCATAGGCATGGACGCGAGCAACCTCCGCAACCTCCACGCAGCCGCTCCCTCACCCGAGGCTGAAGCGAAAATCATAGGTATGGCCGAGTTGCTGACGCCCCCGATGTCGCGCTACGACCACGTGCCCGATCCCTATTATGAGGGGGCCGAGGGATTTGAACTCGTTCTTGACCTTCTCGAAAACGGCTGTCAAAATCTGCTGAATCAGCTCTCTGACTAATGAAAGTGTCGAACTCGAAAATTGGTCAGCTGATTTGGATGGTTGTGGCGATAGTGGCGCTCAGCCTGATGATAAACCGCTGCAGCCAACGACATTATGACCACGTTACCTCTGAGGCCGACCTTGCCCGTCGCCACGCCAATATCCACCAGGCGCTGATTGCCGACCTCGACGACGGCTCCCTCTACGAAGCCGGCTTTGACTCGATGCCCGCCGGCGGACAAAAACTCCACATCAACTACTTGGGAGCCAATCTCGGACGGGTGTTTAACGACTCGAACTATCTGCACCTCGACGCCGCCCGCCAAATAGGCATAAAGCCCATTGAATCGGCTGAGGATTTGCTGCGTTCAGGGGCTCCGCTGCGCAAGGTGGTTTCAGGCCCTTACGTCTATGTCGACCGGCTCAACCACTCACTCCCCTACCTGGTGCCTGAGGCAGCCGACCTCCTAACCGACATAGGAAAGGCTTTTGCCGACTCGCTCCAAGCCCGCGGGGGCGGTGACTATCGAATCAAAGTAACCAGTGTGCTTCGCACCCCCGAAACTATCAGCCGATTGCGCCGTCGCAATGTCAACGCCGTCGAAGAGTCGGCCCACGTCTACGCCACCACCTTCGACATCTCTTACGCCAAATTCATCTGCGACGACCCTAAATTACCCCGAACTCAAGAAGATCTCAAAAACCTTTTGGGCGAAGTATTGTTTAAATTAAGAGAGCAGGGACGTTGCTACGTCAAATATGAGCGTAAGCAGGGATGCTTCCACATCACCGCCCGCGGCCGCGCCGACAAGTAGTTCGGAAAGCTGTCGCAACGCCTTCATTCCCGCCCGCCCCGGCTCCGCAATCCATTCGTTTCAACTCATCACTGATTTCATCCACGCTTCAACTTTATGCCGGCCGACAATTTCACTTCTACTGAGCACCCGCAACATCAGCCCGCAAACTGCAAACCGCGACGCCCGCTGATTGTCAAGCTATTGCGCGCCTTAGGATTTACCATCATGGGCCTTCTAATCGTGGTGTTGGTCGTGATTTCGGCAGCTGTATGGTTTCTGACACCCGAGCGCCTGGGTCCCGTTATATCACACATTGCTTCGGAGCAGCTCAACGCCGACGTGAATGTGGGTCGTGCGGAGCTTACGTTCTGGAAATCGTTTCCCAAAGTAAAAATTGCAATCGACGACCTCGAAATAGTGTCGCGCTCGCTCAATTCGCTACCCGACTCAGTCAAAGCCTCGCTTCCGGCCGATGCCGACTCGCTCCTCTCGCTCAAGCGATTTGAGGGAGCAATCGATGTGTCGAAAATCGTCACCGGACGTATTGCAATTAAAGATGTGCTGCTCGACGGCCCACGCATCAATCTGCTGCAGGTCAACGACTCGGTGGCCAACTTCAACATTCTCCCCACCAACCCCGACGACACCACCAAAGCCACTATCCCCGACATCACAATCAACCGCTTTGCCATTGTCAATGCCCGCCCGATAACCTACCGCTCCCTTTCCGCACCGATGTTTATCGAGGTCGACCTCCACACTATCAGCCTCGCCGACCGCGGTCTGCCGCAATATGAAATCACCGTCAACACCGACTTCGACACCCCCCTTCTTCAAGCCTACAACCTTTCCCACGCCACCCTGAGCCTTGACGGACGCATCAATTGGGATGGCCGAAACCCTTATCAACTGTCGATCAACGATCTTATAGTCAAGATGATGGGGATTGACGTCACAGTCAACACCTCAATCGACTTCCACGACTCGCTCATTATAAAATCGCTCGACGTAGACGTCAACTCCATCGACGTCAACGCTCTGAAGCAACACGCACCGGCCGAGCTGCGCGAAAAACTGGCTCCGCTATCAACGTCGATGGTGGCCAGCGTGAAGCTGCGCCTTGACGAACCTCTCGAATTTAACGATTCGCTGGCTATTCCGTCGGCCACGATGTGGCTCAACGTGCCCCCCTGCCACATTGATTTCAAAGACCTCCATTTCAAGAGCTTCGAAACGGCGCTGACAGCGTCGGTCAAGAGTAGCGGACTGAACTCGGCGCGCGTCGACATTGACCATATCAAAATTGACGGGCGAGCCCTCGACCTTGACTTGAGCGGCAACATTACCCGCTTGTTCTCATCGCCGGTACTCGATGCCACCGTCAAAGGAGGTATCGATTTCAGTCGTGTGCCTCCCACCCTCCAAAACCTTATTCCCGGCCTGTTGACCGGTCAACTCACCCTTGACACGCGAATCAAAGGCTCGGCTGACCAGTTCAACCCCAAGCAATTCCACAAGCTCTATGCCGACGGCACTATCGACCTGACCAATATGCGCTATTTGTCGACCGATACGCTTATAAAAGCCTACGCCCGCAACACCCACATCAGCTTTGGCTCAACACGTTCGGTCAACGCCCGAGAGTCAAATTCGCGTGTCGACTCTATGCTCGTGGTCACCATCGACACCGACACAATCAGCGCCATTGCCGGAATGCACCACATCAACGTAGCGAAACTCCACGCCGGATTTGCATCGCAAAACCGCGCCGCATCGACCGATACCACCACCATCACACCCTTTGGCGGCGCCATCGACCTGGGCCGCCTCCGCTATGAGTCGAAAGGCGATTCCGTCAGGGTCAACCTGCGGGGAGCCCACGGTGTAGCCTCCCTTCAGCAATTTCAGGATGCTGCCCGCGTGCCCTTTATCAAGCTCAACATGGCGCTCGACCGCTTTGGCGTGACCACCCCTGAAATGCGAGCCTCTATCGCTGACGCGTCGCTGCGGGTCAACACCCATCTGCGTAAGCGTCGCGACCGCAATCAGCCCCTGTCGGCCACCGACTCCCTGACTCGTCAACAGCGCCGCTCATCGCGGCCCCGACCGCTCACTCAAGCCCAGCTCGACTCGATAGGAGTGGAAACAATCGATATTAAAATCGACCAATCGCTCCGCGACGTTATCCTGCGCTGGAACGCGGAAGGCTCAATGCACGCCGACCGCGGCTCAATCCGCACCCCACGGTTTCCGCTGCGCACCCGCCTGTCAAACCTCGACATGACTTTCACCACCGATTCCATTGCGTTAAACTCGCTCCACGTGAAGTCGGGCCGCACAAGCTGCGACATTGCCGGGTCTGTGGCTAACCTCCGCGGCGCTCTCAACCGCCGCCGGCCTCAAGCTCCGAGAATACATTTCAACGTCGATGCCGACACTATCCACATA
>CAMWUH010000209.1 GCA_947177325.1 uncultured Bacteroidales bacterium | reverse complement strand
CCCCAAAGGTAAATTATCGGCGATGAACCCGCCGCATTCATCATTGCCAATCCCCTCACCCCCCCTCATTGGCAATCAACCCAAGCGGCAAGAGCCCATTGACATCCTTCCATCCCCGGCTGCATCCCCCGCCGATTATCCCTCTCGGCCTTATTCGCCTTATTAGGCCTATTAGCCTTATTCGCCATATTAGGCTTATCCCCCCGGCCGCCCAATATATCCGCGGAGCGGATACACCCTAAGAAAACCCCGCGATACGCGAGGGCCTCCAGGCCCGAGTCTTCGTGGGGTTCAGCAAGCCAAAAAGAGCAAATCAACCTCGTAGAGGTTGCAACTACCCGCCCTGCTCTTTCCCCCGCTTTATTCGCCCTATTCGCCCTCTATCGACGCCCCGATTGCAGCCCCATCCCGGATTCTGTACGCGCTGTTGCAAGGCGCTCCCATCCCGCTCCAACATATCGAAAAGGCGGCCGCGCAAGGTATCATTCCCCTTGCCTGGCCGCCTTTTTGGCCAATTGCAACCCCATAAATCCCTCCCTTTTAAAAAAAAATTGGAGGTGTGCGTCATTTTTACGCAAAAATATTTGCATGTGTCAAAATAACGCATTACCTTTGCGTCATAATAAGTAACTGTTGAACACAACAACCCCTATTCATTGCCTCACGATGGAACAAAACGAAAATAAATACTGCTATCGCTACCCCCACCCGGCTCTGACTGCCGACTGCGTGGTGTTCGGCTTCAACGGCCGTGAGTTGAAGGTGTTGCTGATTGAGCGCGGATTAGAACCATTCCTGGGCTGTTGGGCTCTCCCCGGCGGATTTATGAAAATTGATGAACCGATTGAAAAAGCCGCCGCCCGCGAGCTCTATGAGGAAACCGGGCTATCAGGAATATATCTTGAGCAATTCAAAACATTCAGCTCTCCTGACCGCGACCCGCGCGAAAGAGTTGTCACTGTTGCTTTTATCGCTCTTGTCAAGCCCGATGACTACCGCCTCGTGGCTGGCGACGACGCTGTTAACGCTCATTGGTTTTTGGCTCACCAACTACCTCCTCTCGCTTTTGACCACCGAACTATCATTAAAGAGGCTCGCCAACACCTCAAAGAGATTATTCGACTGAAACCCGTTGCTTTTGAGCTACTTAACAAAACTTTCACTATCAGCGAGCTCCAGACTCTCTATGAGGTTATCAACGAAGTAAGCTACGACCGCCGCAACTTTATGCGTGCTGCAATCGACTCCTCTGAAATTGTCGATGCCACCCCTTCAGGCGAAAACTCGTCCCGACGGGTTTACTCCCGCGCTGCTGCCAAAGAGAAACTAAACGCTGATACAGAGTGCTATAGCTCAACATCATATAGCTGCACACCAACGCATGACTCTGATTTGGAATTGATCAAGCCAGCTCCCGGATTAAAGCGCAAGTCGCAAAGTAACTACCAATTAAAAGCAACAACCTCTCCTCCGAAAGCTTCTACAAAAGGGCTTTTCGACTTCATCAAGTCGGCTTTCGGCTCTGATAAAACAGATGAATTTGACTGATTCAGCTAAGTAAGTTTCGATAATTTCAGATTATCTTATTTGATTGTTTCAGACTTTTCCACCTTGTTGTTCACGTTGATTATTTCAAGACTATAAAAAACATTATTGCCCAACTCCTTTTTTTTACTCAATTATTTCAAACTATTTAAAAATTAAGTAATTATGGCACACACGACAAACACTCCTGCCGCTCACAAAACCACAACTTTCAATCTCCTCATCATCGATGAAAGCGGCTCAATGTCGGGGCTCGAACAGCAAACAATCTCCGGCTGCAACGAAACCCTCACCGGCGCTCGTGCCCTCCAAAGACAACATGCCGATTCCCAACGCTCGCTGGCAAGCATCTACATGTTTCAGTCTGGCTCTTCAGTGCCCTCTCGCTACATCGTCAAAAACAAACCCGTTCTCGAGGTTCCCCAAATCACCTCTCGTGACTACACCCCCTGCGGTTGCACTCCCCTGCTTGATGCAATCGGAACAACCCTCACCGACCTCGAAGCAGTCGCCTCAACCCACGAAGACGCCCACGCTATCGTTACCATTATCACCGATGGCTACGAAAACTCCTCTACCGAATACAGCTGGCGCCAAGTGGCCGACATCATTAATCGGCTGAAAGAGCTTGGATGGACATTCAACTTTATCGGCGCAAACATCGATGTTAACGCCGTTGCCTCCAAAATCAATATTGACAACCGCATGGCTTTCACCTCTGATACCGAAGGCACCGCGAAGATGTGGACAAAGTATAATAAAGCGCGATATGATTTTGAAAACGAGCGCATTCACAATGAAAGCAGAATTAGTTCTGACGACATGGAATCCCGACGCATCTATCGCCGAAAAGCCTCGAAAGGTTTCTTCGGAAAGGGGAAAGAATAATGTTCCCGGCTCTTATAACCAACTGCAAATATAACACCTGCTGACTGCCTTCAGCAAACATCTGCAACATTGCAGGGTGATTCTCTCAAATATCTGACAATCATCCCTGCAACGTTGCATTACCCCTTAAACTATCAAAATTTTTTCCCAACTTTGCGCTGTAAACCAAATGACTATCCCCATTCCCTCAAAAAATAAATCAATTTTTCAAAATCCCCGTTTACCTTTCTCTCCCCTCCGGCATATATAAAACAGAAACCACAACCAATCCGAAATCCCAATCTAACCTCTAACTATACTCGCTGTTTCAACTGCAATGAAAACAAGTTTTTATTTTTTTATTTGGATACTGATTTATCCACTTCTTGACTTGCTCGGCATCAATTCCGGCGAATACTCTTTTTTTCTGGCCTGTATAGCCGTCATTGTCATAGGCTATTTGGTTAACCGTTTGTTAGGCTCGATAAATACTTACAGTCAGGTATTAACAAAGGGGCGCTACCTCGAATTGGTCTATACCGGCAATGTCAAAGCTTTTACTCTAAAAATCAAACAAGAGCTCTACGGCGAGTTCTTTTGTAGCATCTACCTGCTGATTTCTACAATGGTGTTGCTGGCTATCACACTGATTGAAGGTATTAACGGATGGGTTGAGTTCGCTATCTTTGGCGTAATCGCTTATGGCGCTATATCCCGCACCCTGCTCCTGCAAAAAGCTTATCGACAGCTGCGCGAAAATCCCACTGCAGAGGAGTGTATGAATGTGGCCGTTGACATGCTTGATCTTCCTTACGCTGAATTTTACGAAGCCCGGAAAGATTGCACGTTTGTAGAAATGCTGCCGCCTCGTCCTCGATTCTTTACGCTCTATGAATGGTTTGGGATTATAATTTCAGCCATTACCTGCCTTCTGGGTACCTGGATTTTGATGTGGGGGTTCATAATGATAACTGCCCAACCATGCTATTTAGGGTCTGGATTAATAAATTTGGCCTACGGCGCACTGGCAATCTATTTCGGTATCAAAGACCTCATTGGCTCCATTCGCGACATGCGCAAACTAATCCCCTCCCCCTCAAATACAGCTTCTCCCACCCAATCTCCTCAGAACTAATCATTTTTTCTACTAAGTTACTGTATACTATATGCGGTCTTGTCTAATACTGTCTCTTATTCACTTCTCCGAGCGCCAG
>CAMWUH010000208.1 GCA_947177325.1 uncultured Bacteroidales bacterium | reverse complement strand
GGATAGGGGGGATAAGATGTTTTATTGATTCTACCAAGGAGAACTTGCCGATGTGACCGGAACATCCTTCCGTTAATAGTTTGATACTTATCGGTTGCAGACCAGCAGCCGGGAATTGAAGCGTCAGGAGATGCGGCCATCGAGGAGGGTGATGGTGCGGTCGGCCGCGGCGGCGAGGCTTTCATCGTGGGTAACGATGACGATGGTTTGGCCGAAATCGCGACGCAGGTCGAGGAGCAATTGCTGGAGTTCGCGGCGATTGGCCGAGTCGAGAGCTCCGGTCGGCTCATCAGCAAAGATTACTTTGGGGCTATTGATAAGGGCACGGGCCACAGAGCCACGCTGACACTCACCACCCGACAGATGGGTAGGGCGATGGTCGAGTCGATGGCTGAGACCAAGATAATCAAGGAGCCGGCGAGCCTGCTCGGCAGCTTCGCGACGAGGCATACGGGCAATCAGGGCCGGAAGCATCACATTTTCGAGGAGCGAAAATTCGGGCAACAGTCTGTGGGCTTGAAAAATAAAGCCGATGTTTTGGTTGCGGAAGCGCGAGAGCTCGCGGTCAGAGAGTGAAGCTACATCGACGGAGTCGTATGTGACCTTGCCGGAGGTAGGGCGATCAAGGGTGCCGAGAATTTGGAGCAACGTTGATTTGCCTGCGCCTGAAGGACCGACTATTGACACCACCTCGGCCGGAGCAATCGAGAGCGACAGGCCGTGGAGCACGGTCAAATCGCCAAAACTGCGGGTTATGTCAACGGCTTCAATCATAGCGGAGATAGCGTGAGCGAATCAGATAAACGTTTTGGCCATGCGCGAGATTGCATACTCGGGCGACACGCGGCGATAAAGAATATCGTAAACGCCTTCGAGAATCGGCATGGCAACGTCGAGCTTGCGATTAATTTCGTGGACACACTTAACGGCGAAGTAGCCTTCGGCCACCTGCTCCATTTCCATTTTTGCAGCCTTGACAGAGTAGCCGCGGCCAATCATGGAGCCGAAATTATGGTTGCGCGAGAAGCGTGAATAGGCAGTGACGAGGAGGTCGCCGAGATAAACAGAGTCGCAGATTTGACGCTCGCGGGGGCTGACGACTTCAAGGAAACGCTCCATTTCGCGAATGGCGTTGGAAACAAGCATGGCGGTGAAGTTATCACCCTTTTTCATGCCGTGGACAATGCCGGCAGCGATGGCGTAGACGTTTTTCAGCACCCCGGCATAGCCGATGCCGATAACGTCGGTCGACACAATGGCGTGGACGTTGGCTCCGTCAAGAGCAGCGGCGAAAGCGGTGGCGTTTTCGATGTCGTAAGAGCCGACGGTCAGATAGCTGGGGCGGTCGAGGGCCACCTCTTCAGCATGGCAGGGGCCCGACACCACGAGCGACTTGGCGGGGTCGACTCCGAAGCGGTCAACGACGTATTGGCTGATAAGCACGTTATCGCCCGGCACTACGCCTTTAACCGCATTGACGATGCCTTTGCCGGAGATGTCGGTGGTCAGCTTTTCAAAGTGGTCTTTGATATATGGCGACGGCATGGCCAGAAGGAGTGTATCGCTGGCAGCGGCTGTGGCGTTGATGTCGCTTGAAAAGTTGATACGTTCGATGTCAAACTGCACGTCAGTCAGGTAGGCCGGGTTGCGGCGGCGGCGTTTAAACTCTTCGATGCGGTCGTCGCGACGCATATACCAGTTGATTGTTTCGCAATTGCGGAGCAACACTGAGGCGAGGGCTGTTGCCCAGGAGCCACCACCCATCACGGCTATTTGTCCGGGAAATTGTTTCATGGAAGTTGAGTACGGAATTAGGTCAACGATGAGTTAAGACTGGAGATGATTACTCGGCAGAGTTTTCGGCTTCATCTTCGGGGGCGTCGGAGGTAGCACCGCGGCGCTTTTCGGGGCGCATCTGGGGGAAGAGAAGCACCTCCTGGATGGTCGGGTTGCCGGTCATAATCATGGCGAGGCGGTCGATACCCATGCCCATGCCGGATGTGGGGGGCATGCCATACTCGAGGGCGCGCACAAAGTCTTTATCGATAATCATAGCTTCGTCGTCGCCCTTGTCGGCCAAGCGCATTTGCTCAACGAAGCGCTCATACTGGTCGATAGGATCGTTGAGCTCAGAGTAGGCGTTGCACAGCTCTTTACCGTTGACCATAAGCTCAAAACGCTCGGTCAGCTCGGGGTTGTCGCGATGTTTTTTAGTAAGGGGCGACATTTCAATGGGGTAATCGATGATAAAGGTGGGCTGGATATATTTGCCTTCAGAGGTTTCTCCAAAGATTTCGTCGATGAGTTTACCTTTGCCCATCGAGGGGTCGGTTTCAACGCCGAGCTGACGACAAACGTCGCGGAGTTGGTCTTCATCCATTCCGGCGATGTCGATGCCGGTGTTTTCTTTGATGGCATCAATCATGGTTACGCGGCGGAAAGGAGCCTTGAAGCTGATTACGTTATCGCCGACTTTGACTTCGGTGGTGCCGTTGACATCGAGGCAAATCTTTTCGAGGAGCTGCTCGGTGAAAGCCATCATCCAGTTATAGTCCTTATAGGCAACGTAGATTTCCATGCAGGTGAACTCGGGATTATGGGTGCGGTCCATACCCTCGTTGCGGAAATTTTTGCCGATTTCATACACCCCTTCGAAGCCGCCCACGATGAGGCGTTTGAGATAGAGCTCGGTAGCGATGCGCAGGTAGAGGTCGATATCGAGCGAGTTGTGGTGGGTGATGAACGGACGGGCCGATGCGCCGCCGGCGATTGATTGCAGAATGGGGGTTTCAACTTCCATATAGCCGTGGGAGTTGAAAAATTCGCGCATGGAGTTGAGTATTTTTGAGCGCTTGATAAAGATATCTTTGACGCCGTCGTTGACGATGAGGTCAACGTAGCGGCGACGATAGCGGAGCTCGGGGTCGTCGAAAGCGTCGTAAGTAACACCGTCTTTCACCTTCACGATGGGTAGCGGACGGAGCGATTTTGAGAGCACGGTGAGCGACTGGGCGTGAACGGAGATTTGGCCCGTCTGGGTTCGGAACACGTAGCCTTCCACACCAACGAAGTCGCCAATGTCAAGGAGCTTTTTGAACACTACGTTGTAGAGGTCTTTGTTTTCGCCCGGGCAGATTTCGTCGCGCGAGATGTAGACCTGAATACGTCCGGTAGCGTCTTGCAATTCAATGAATGAGGCTTTGCCCATGATGCGGCGCGACATAACGCGGCCGGCCACTGTCACCTGACGGCGCTCGGGGGCGTCGTCGCTGAAGTTGGCGACGATTTCATCGGCGTGGCCTGTTACTACATATTCGGCTGCGGGATAGGGGTCGATGCCGAGTTGGCGCATCTGCTCCATTGAGTTGCGGCGAATTATTTCTTGTTCGCTAAGTTGCTGAGTTGACATAAGCTATGATTTATCTTTTTCTGTTATCGATGTTAATAGGGCGCTCGGCGCCATTATGGCGCAAAGTTAGTAAAAATTGCGGTAATTGTCTCAATTTTTGCCATTTATTTTCAAACGCCGGGAACGCCGGGAAGCGGGTTGCGCTACTTTACCATTGAGGCGAAGGCGGCGGGGACGGGGGTGGTGAAGTTCATCTCCTTGAGGCTTTCGGGGTGGACGAAGCATATTTTCTGGTCGG
>CAMWUH010000207.1 GCA_947177325.1 uncultured Bacteroidales bacterium | reverse complement strand
CTTCGCCCCAGTGGCCGGGGTTGTTGATTACTTGAGCAACCTGATTGGCAATTACATCAGTGAGTTCTGTACGTGTCATAATAGTTAGGATTGTTTTTAATAATATAACGCGGGAACTAATGAAATGGTTTTTGCGGAAGTTTTTGTAAATTTGCCACAGGAAAAGCGCTTTTTCAGATGATTGAACTAAATAAGATAAAAGGTTACTTATTAGCTGCCGTTGCCGCGGCTGCCTACGGCACAAATCCGGCATTTGCAATTCCGCTCTACGAGGAGGGGATGAATCCTAATTCGGTGTTGCTGTTTCGCTACGTGTTGGGGATTCCGCTATTGGCGTTGATGATGATTATGCGCGGTCAACGGTTCGGGCTGAAGGGTAGCGATGTTTTCAAGCTGTTTGTGCTGGGAGTGTTGATGGCACTGTCGTCACTGACACTTTTCGAGAGCTATCAATATATCAATTCGGGAGTTGCGTCGACGCTGCTTTTTGTCTACCCGGTTATTGTGGCAGTGATGATGATTTTCTTTTTCAACGAGAAGTTTAAGCCAAGTTTGGTTGTCTGTTTCGGGCTTATGGGCGCCGGGTTGTTGCTGTTGATGCACACCGGGGGTGAGAGTCAATTCAGCGCCTACGGTTTTTTGTTGGTAATGATTTCGGCACTTACATACGCGCTGTATATCGTACTAATCAATGTTACGAAGTCGGTGGCCACGATACCAACAACAAAGCTATTATTCTACATGTTGATTTTCGGGAGCATGGTGTTTGTGACCAAGATGGCAACGGGGACCGCATTGACCTTGCCGACGCGGCCCGCCGGGTGGCTTAATCTGATGGCATTGGCATTGATACCTACAGTGTTGTCGTTGGCTTGCACTTCGGGAGCAATCAAGCAGATAGGCTCTACGGCAACGGCTATTTTCGGCGCATTGGAGCCGGTGGTTGCCGTGGTGCTGAGCGTGTTGCTGTTAGGGCAGGGGATAACCGGAAATGAAATAATCGGAGGGGTGCTGATAATTTTAGCCACCACGATAGTAGTGGCCGGCAATTCGGTCGACAACGCCCTGCTGCGCGTAAGAAAAATGTTCCCGAGTCGACGGAAACGTAAATACTAATAAAAATAAGTAGGTCGGGTCGTAGTTGATGCAACTACGACTCGACTATAAATAATCATTCACAAATTTATGTCTTACAAGGATGCCGTTGTTTCGTTCAAGTTATTTTCTCCCACATGCGTTTTAACTTGGTTAACGGCATTGTTATTGTTGGGATCAGTAAGGTGGTTGTTCTTTCATAATCAGATTGACTTTTTAGTGGTTAAAAAAAGTAAGCAATCGATTGCTATTTTGGGGTTGTTTGGTTTGAGATAAGAATTTGAAAAGCTTTTCAGTTGCAAAGATAATATGGGTCTGCGACTGAAAAATTCGAAAATATCCCCTTTGAACAATTTTTTTTGAAAAAAAGAGGGTCAATGTAAAAAAGCGGTTGTTAAATATGAAAGAAACCGTTGTTTGCTCAACATCGTCCACACTTTCAGCGTGGACTCAACGGCTACTTTGACTCGACGTCCTCGGACTGCGTCCGCGGTTTGGCATAAATGTCGCTGCTGTGCAGCTCCAAGTGCCTCAAAAACAGTGGCTTGCCACGACCTTACAACCGGATGTATTTTGGCTGCTGCGCAGCTCAATGTGAAGACAAATTCTTTACTCTGTTTTTTAACACTTCAACCGCCTTTTGCGAGTGACCCAAAAAATATTTGAGGTTAGAGTGGCCTTGTAGGAGCAACTTTAAAAAAGAGCCTTATCGCGTTATGAGAGCACGATAAGGCACAATGAGGAGGAGGATTAGAGGGAGGCGCGGATTGATTTGGGGAGGGAGCTGCGGACGAGGTTATAGGCGTCGGTGACAAGTTGTCGGATAACGGCGTCGGGAATGTCGGCTTCGAGTTTCAGGCTTACCCAATGTTGCTTGTTCATGTGCCATGCAGGGGTGGCACCGGTGTATCGGGCAATCAATTCCTGAATTTTTTCAGGTTGTAGTTTAAGGTTGATAAATCGATTGTCGGGGTCAAAAAGGCAATACCATTTGCCGCCAATCTTGAATGTAATCAAATTGGCGTATTGTGGCTCTGCCCAAGGGCAATCTTCAACTGTAGCAGGCAACGCGAGGCAAAAGTTGAGCAAATCTTCAACGTTCATAGTTAAATTGTTTCAGTGTTTTAGATATAACGTTGCCTGAGAGAGATAAGTTTCGAGAGAAAAAAGTTTTGGATCAGCGGGTCAGGTTGCGGAGGGCAAGGAGGGTTGAGGTGTATTGGCGCTCGATGTCGAAGTAGTTTTGCTGAGCCTGGAGGAAGAAGTTCATGTCGATGAAGAAGTGATCGATGTCGCATTGCCCCATTTCATAGGCCTTGCGGATGAGCGCCAGGTTATCGGTCAGAGCGATAGCGGGTCCGTAGGCTGCGATTTGTTTTTTCAGAGAGAGGGCTTTTTTATAGTCGGCTTTGATTTTGCGCTCAAGATTGAGGCGAGCTTGGTCGGCAACGGCCGAAGATGCTGCGAGTTGTGCTTGTGCAGCAGCAACTTTGCCGCGTGAAGAGAAAATAGGGAGGTTTAGACCGAGGGTGAAACCGTGGAATGTGGCGTCAATCTCTTTCTCCATCACATAGCCTAAGGCGAAGCCGGGGGCACGTTCCTGACGGGCAACCGAGAGCATGGCGTCGGAATAGCGACTTTCGGCCATGGCCCGGGCTACTTCGGGCGATGCTTCATTGACGTGGCTGAGATAAAAATCTTCGTCTTGAAATTCAATCAAAGGTAACTCGCGGGGGATATCATCAAGAGAAATCTCTGCATCGGGCGACAGTTGGTTGAGTTCAGCCAAGAGGTCGTTAACGGAGTCAATACCTTGGGCGTATGCGATTTCGGCATCGGCAGCCTCGATGATGATTTTGTTGAGGTCGAGGATGGTGATGTTGTTGGTGTCGTATTTTTGGCGAGCAGCCTTAAGCACGGTGTTGTAGCCTTCGGCAACCTTGCCGAGAAGCTCGTTAGTCATGCGCTGATAAATGATGTCGACAAGAAGTTGCTCAATCTGCAATCGCGATTCTGATTGAGCGGCAATGGCATCAGCCAGGGTCCGCTCTCTGAGCGCCCGATTGGCTTTAGAACGGGCGCGATAAAGGCCGGGCCAATCAAAACCTTGGCTGACGTTGAGAATCAGTTTGTTGCCGGCATCGGCATTGCTTCCCCATTCATGAGAAAGCTCCACTTCGGTGTCAGACAAATTGTTTTCGGTCAGAGCCTGAAGATATTCGGCTTGCCCTTGGGCAGTGGTGATATTGACGGAATAGCTTTTGGCGGTCAGAAGGTTGACGATATTATCAAAATCGGCAGCGCCGGCGCTTAAAGAGCCGGCTGCGACAAGGAGGAGTGACAGGGCGAGTTTATTCATTAGAGTGGGGATCGGGTTCGGATTGAGATTTGCGATAAACAGATTGATATATAACGGGCACAACGAAGAGGTTGAGCAGGGTTGACGAGAACAGGCCGCCGAGAATCACGATGGCCAAAGGTGCCTGGATTTCGTTGCCCGGCTGTCCGGCTCTGAGAGCAATAGGAATAAGGGCTAACGCCGACGAAAGAGCAGTCATTATGATTGGCATCAATCGGTCGGAAGAGCCATCGGTAATAGCCTTCGTGAGGTCTTCACCATCGTGGCGCAAGGCG
>CAMWUH010000206.1 GCA_947177325.1 uncultured Bacteroidales bacterium | reverse complement strand
CCTCTAAACCCACAGGCAACACACCCACTCCCCCACCTGCTCCAATACGAAACAACCGCGACGACAATTCCCTCTCATGGTTCTGGATTGTTTTGGCCATACTGACAATCGCTTTAATAGTGGGGCTCTGTGTTTACTTCGGCGGCAAAAAGTCGAGTCGAAGCACCAATTGGGAGGAGACAGAAGAGGTTGAGGCCGACGATTATTACCATGACACCGTGGCACCGGTCGCTGAAGAAGTTGTAGCTGATAGCATCCTCTACATTGATGATTTTTATGAAGAGGTACTAACCGAGGAAGCTGCGGCCGAAGAAGTCGTCGATGAGGAGAGTTATTTCTCTGACCGCGTTAGGCATGTGGATGTTTACGGCACATGGAATCAAGCGTCGGTCAACGTCGACGTGCGTCTGTCCACATCATCATCAGGCACAGTAACTGCCAGTGGAAAAGCCTATTACAACAATAATTTCAGTGATTACTACACCCTCTCAGGCAACGGAACAAGCAACAATACCGGTTGCGACCTGACTCTCTACGAATACAACTCCGAGGGCAGCTACACAGGCCGTTGGGAAGGCCGCGTTTACAAAACAAGCGACGGGAAAGTCAACTACTACGGCTACTTCTACAATTCCGCAGGAGAAAACGACTGCTATTTCGATCTCTATAACCGCTAAAAATGACTAACGAGAATCAACATATATCCCCCACACAACTTCACGACCCTTGGGACCGCGAACATCTCTGGCACCCCTATACTTCAACCCTCAATCCACTGCCGACCTACAAAGTTGACTCTGCCCGGGGAGCAAAAATCAAGCTCGTCGACGGTCGCGAGCTCATTGATGGTATGGCTTCATGGTGGTGCGTAGTCCACGGTTACAATCACCCTCGCCTCAACAGCGCCATTACCCGTCAAACCGAGAAGATGGCCCACGTGATGTTTGGCGGTCTGACCCACGAGCCGGCTATCCGACTCGGCCAACTACTACTGGAGATGGCCCCAAAGGAGATGCACAATGTGTTTTTTGCCGACTCAGGTTCAGTGGCCGTCGAGGTGGCTATGAAAATGGCCATACAAGCTGCCGTAGCCCGTTCAGGCAGCCATGCCAAAACCAATTTCGCCACAATCCGCTCCGGCTATCACGGCGACACATGGAATGCGATGAGCGTTTGCGACCCGGTCACCGGCATGCACGGCGCATTCGGATCCGCCCTTCCGGTGCGTTACTTCGTGCCGCAGCCCCGCTCCCGTTTTGACGGCGAATGGGACCCCTCCGACATCGCTCCGCTCGAAGATTTGCTCCGAACCCGCCACGATGAAATAGCCGGATTGATACTGGAGCCTATTGTGCAGGGTGCCGGAGGCATGTGGTTTTACCACCCTGAATATTTGCGCCAGGCTCGCCAACTATGCGACCGTTATGGCGTTTACTTGATTTTCGATGAGATTGCAACCGGATTTTGGCGCACAGGCCGAACGTTTGCCCTTGAGCATGCCGGTGTTGTGCCCGACATTATGTGTGTTGGTAAAGCCCTTACGGCAGGATATATGACTCTTAGCGCCGTGCTTACCACTGCTGATGTGGCTGACACCATTTCGCGTGGCGAGGCCGGAGTGATGATGCATGGCCCCACATTTATGGCCAACCCGCTGGCTTGTGCTGTGGCGGTGGAGTCTCTCACTATGCTTCGCGAGCAACCGATGGAGCAGCGCATAGCCCACATCAACGCTATTATCAAAGAGGAATTGCAACCGGCAGCCTCACTTCCCTCGGTGGCAGACGTTCGCTCACTGGGCGCTATCGGCGTAATCGAAACCCGCGAGCCGGTCAACGTCGGTGACTTCCAACGACTCTGCGTAGAGCGCGGCATTTGGGTGCGCCCCTTCGGCCGCAACGTCTACGTGATGCCCCCTTACGTAATCAGCGACGACGAACTTCGCCATCTGCTCCGCTCCACCATTGAAATCGTTAAAGAAATTGCCCGATGATTGCTGACCGCTTTGCCGACTCGCTTTCCGAACTCTCCAAATCAGGCAACCTGCGCCATATTCCCGATGATGCGGCCCCGGAGCTGATTGACCTGTCGTCAAACGACTATCTCGGCTTGGCAACGCGCTCTGATTTGGAAGAGGAGTTCCTGGCCGGTGCACAACCTTCGCAGTTGTGTCTGTCATCCTCGGCTTCACGTCTGTTAGCAGCCAATCAATCCCCATATTTTGCGCTTGAGAAGGCCCTCAGCGCACTATTCCGCGGACGCGACGCCCTTCTCTTTAATAGCGGATATCATGCCAACTCAGGTATTATTCCGGCTTTAACCTCAAGCAAAACGCTGATTTTGGCCGATAAGCTCGTGCATGCGAGCATTATCGACGGCATCAAGCTCTCCGGTGCCCGATTTACACGATTCCGCCACAACGACCTCGACCATCTCAAGCGCCTTATCGAGAATGCCCCTGTCGATGCGGAGTTGCTCGTCATAGTGGAAAGTGTCTACAGTATGGACGGCGATAAAGCTCCGCTCCAACAACTTGTTGAGCTTAAACAACACTTCGCCGACCGCATGCTGCTCTACGTCGATGAGGCTCACGCCTTCGGCGTTGAGGGCGAATACGGCTCCGGATTGTGTGAAACCCTCACCGATCCCGGAGCGGTCGACATAATCGTGGGCACGCTCGGCAAAGCCGCCGCTTCGTCAGGTGCTTTCGCCATCACTTCGCCTGTGATCAAAGCCTACCTGGTCAACAAATCCCGCAGCCTGATTTTCTCCACCGCCATCCCCCCAATCACGGCAGCCTGGAGCGAAAAAATCGTCAGATTGCTGCCGGAGCTGTCGGCCGAGCGCTCCCGACTCAAAGATATATCCGCTCGCATTGCTGAGGCTATCGGCTCGTCGGCCCCATCGCATATTCTCCCCTATATTGTTGGCGACCCTGCTCAAACTATCCTCTTGTCAAAGCAATTAGCACAGAAGGGAGTGAAGGTGTTGCCTATCCGCACCCCAACCGTGCCTCCCGGCACCGAACGCTTACGCATCAGCCTCTCGGCCGGATTAACCGACAATGAAGTTGCCCGCGCAGTCAACGCTCTGAAAACAATTGGTCGACCGCAATGAAATCACATATATTATATAGGAATAACAACCGAGTGATTTTGCTCTTTGCCGGATGGGCAATGGACTCGCGCGCGTTTGCCTCGGTCAGAGTGCCGGGCTATGACGTAGCTATTGTCTGGGACTACACTAACCTGACTCTTGAAGCTGATTGGATTGCCGACTATCAGGAAATCATCGTAGCAGGCTGGTCAATGGGTGTGTTGGCAGCCGAGCGTTTCATAGCTGATAATCCTCAGTTGCCGATTACCAAGACCATTGCCGTGGCCGGCACGCCCACCCCTCGCCACGACTCGGAGGGGATACCTTGCGCCACTTACGATGCTACGCTTCTAATCAATTCCGCACCGCTGCTTATGAAGTTCTATCGGCGAGTGGCAGGAGGCGCCGAGGCCATGAAGCGACTTCTTCCGGAACTTCCGCAGCGCGACCCCGCTGAAGCTCAAGCTGAGTTGCAGGCCATAACTGCCCGGCTCGATGATTTCACGGCCGATTGTGAAGGCGAATCAAAGCGTCGTTTTAACCATTCGCTGTTTGACGAAATCATAATCGGCGGCCACGACCTCATATTCCCCCCCACCATCAGGGTACTTCCATGCCGTACGTGCAAAAAAGGTGTAAAGTTTCCCCC
>CAMWUH010000205.1 GCA_947177325.1 uncultured Bacteroidales bacterium | reverse complement strand
GTTGATTGATGTAGTCGACAATGTGGCATGAATCGCCGAAGCATCTTCATATTCTACAACCATCTTCGGCAAGAATTTTTGAAGATTGGCAGTACTCGCCATCGAAATGCCGGTATTATCTGTTTGATTTTCTCCCTGGAATGTCCAGTTACGCGGACCGTTTCCTTTAACATTGGTAAAATCCACTACGAGGTTGCCGCCTGTATAGGTAAAAGGATGGTCGAAAGCAATTTCCCATGTGGCGGGAAATGTAGCCGGCACCTCCATCGAGATATTTTCGAGAGTGGCTACTTCGGCAAGACCTTCGGTGATATAATCGGTAGTCTCATAGGCGGTCTGCGTTGTTGTACCCATTTTTACAGTAACTGAGGGCGCTGTCCAAGCTCCGCCGGCACGCGTCACGGTATAAGTCACTTTAGTGATAACCTTGCCCTGAAGAGCTTCAAGCTCCGAGGCCGGGTAGATCATCTGGGAATGGATATTGTTGGAGCAATAATAGATGTTGAGAGGCAGATAGGTGTTTGTGTCGGTAGCATCAGGGAAGATGGTAAGCTCCTCAGCCGAAGCGACAAACGGTAGCGTCGCCATAGCGGCTGCAATAACTGCGTAAAGTTTTTTCATAAGCATTTTTGCGATTAATAGTTGAGCATGTAGTTTTAGAATTAGTTAGTATTATGCCAAAGTTATGCATATTCCCTCATTTATACAACTTTTTTCTAAGAAATTCTATTTACGCAGCCGGTTTTGCACTTTCAACTACTTTTCATTGCCTTTCAACCAAAAAATTGCTAACTTTGCATCGTGGAACAGCATTTCCACCCATTCATCACACATTATTTATATCGTTTTCTTAATTTTTATTTAATGTCTACTCTTCTCTCTGTCGACAACGTCACTAAGCAGTTTGTCAACCACACTGCCCTCGACGATGTCTCCCTCTCCGTCAGCGAAGGTTCCATCTATGGCCTTCTCGGCCCTAACGGCGCCGGCAAAACCACTCTTATCCGCATCATTAACCACATCACTGCCCCCGACTCCGGCTCCGTTACATTCATGGGCCGTCGGCTGACCCACGATTCTGTCAGCCACATCGGCTACCTGCCTGAAGAGCGCGGCCTTTACAAAAAAATGAAAGTTGGAGAGCAAGCGGTGTTCTTTGCCCGCCTGAAAGGTATGTCGCGACGCGATGCGGTCAACTCACTCAAGCAATGGTTTGAAAAATTCGACATTATGCCCTGGTGGGATAAAAAAGTCGAGGAACTCTCCAAAGGCATGGCTCAGAAAGTGCAGTTTATCATAACTGTGCTCCATCGTCCCGAGCTCCTCATTTTCGACGAGCCTTTCTCAGGCTTCGACCCCATTAATGCTGACCTGCTTAAAAACGAGATTCTCCAACTCCGCGACCAGGGTGCTACTATTATTTTCTCTACCCACAACATGGCCAGCGTCGAAACCCTTTGCGACGACATTACTCTCATCAATCGCTCTCGCAACATCCTTACCGGCAACGTTGACCAAATTCGCCACGCTCACGGCAAGGACCGTTACAAATTCACTATCGACGGCGACCCCGCTCAGTTGATTTCGGCCCTTCAGCCAATGCTCTCTGAAGCTCAACCCGAGGTAGAGCAACTACGCAACGGCCTTAACTCCATCTCTCTCAAATTTGTCGCTGATACTCCCGTTAAAGATATCATCGCCCGGGCGAATGAAGCTTCTCAACTCCGCGGTTTCAACAGCGACCTCCCTTCGATGGACGAAATTTTTATCTCGGCAGTTAACGCCAACAACCAATCCGAAATCTAATCTCTCATCTCTCCATTACAATGAAAAGTAAAATTTGGCTCGTTATCTCGCGCGAATATTCCATGCGCGTAAAGAAAAAAGGGTTTATCATCACTACTCTCCTCTTCCCCCTGCTTATGGCAGGCTTGATGTTTGCTCCCGCTCTGCTCCAGGGCATGGCAAAATCAAAAGTTGAAACAATCACCATCTACGACCCTACAGGCCTTGTTGCTCCCGAAATGATTGCGCAGAGCAATGACCAACCCTACCAACTCGCGCCTGAAGGCATTCCGGTCGACTCACTCATGGCTAATCTCAACGACTACGCTCCGCTGCTCGTCATGAGTGAGAATGTCGTTGAAAATCCCTCCGACATTCTTCTCCTCTCAGAAGATTTTGCCGTCGACCGTATGATTGTTATCGAAGACGATGCCGCCCGTGCCATCGAAACCGTGCGACTCAAAAGCTACGACATCGACAATCTCGACGAAATCATTGCCAATATCTCGGTTGACCCCTCTGTTCGTCATCTCAAAATCGACGAGTCAGGCGTAATTGACAATTCCGATGCAGCCCTCGGTCTGATCGTCGGCATAGCAATGGCTTTTGTTCTCTATATGTTTATCCTGATTTACGGTCAACTGGTGATGCAATCGATTATTGAGGAAAAAAACAATCGTGTTCTCGAACTGATTGTAACCTCTATCAAGCCGCGCCAACTGATGCTTGGCAAACTTATCGGCATGGGCGCCGTAGCCTTGACCCAAGTTGCCGTGTGGGGGCTATTGATTGCAGTAATCGTGAAGTTCGCTCTCCCCTCTATCCTCGGCGAAACCGTTTTCACTGAGCTTGAAGGCATGATGAACGGCACCCTCGACCTCTCAGCCGCCACCACTTCACCGCAGCTTCTCCAATCCCTGGCAATCCTTTCATCGCTCGGCTACATCTTCCAGATATTCGGCTATTTGATGGTATATCTCGTTGGTGGATTTATGTTCTACGCTGCCATCTACGCTGCCATCGGAGCGTCAGTCGATAATGCCCAGGATGGCGCTCAATTACAATCATTCGCCACCTTCCCAATCATCATCGCACTCGTTCTTTCAATGAGCGTGGCTCAGGCTCCCGACTCCCCGTTGGCCGTATGGCTATCCATTATCCCGTTCACCTCGCCAATGGTAATGATGATGCGCTTGCAAACAGCCACTCCCCTTGAAATGATTTCGTCAATCGCGCTACTCTACGCCTCTGCCGCATTTGTAGTTTGGTTTGCCGCCAAGATTTATCGCGTCGGAATTTTCATGTATGGCAAAAAACCTACCGTTCGCGACCTCATCAAGTGGGCACGATATAAATAATCAATCCCGCCCATATTTCCTCGGAGAACTCTACACCTCTACTGATTAAGCAGATAATAATCTACAATACTTAAAAAGAGGTTGCCTGACAAACATAGTTAGGCAATCTCTTTTCTTTTGCTTAGACCCGGTTCCCCAATATTTGTTAATACTGAGGCGGTCAAGCGTTATGCAGATGTGTTCGCGCAGTGAGGGAGCAATGCGGTTGCATTGTGACCGATACAAGGGGACGCAGATTCATGACGATTGGTCGGGGCAATGATAACTCATGCCACGGATAAGCAAGAATAATGATATGTAAGGATTTCGGGGTGGAGTTGGATTATACAAACCGCAACATAAACATTGCGCATGCTGCCATTGCAATCCCTTTTGAAGTGTGAAGAAATTGTTCGTAGTTTCTGTTTAATCGCCTGAAGGATTCAAGCCACGAAAATACTCGTTCCACAACCCACCTGCCGTTAATTGGTTTGAATTCCGATGTGCCAAAATTTGATTTGTGGCAAAAAGTTACCTTACCACCGCATCTCACCGGCGCTTTTTACCTTGTTCTTCAGTCACGTAGCTACGGCTACGCTCCTTCATCACAAGACAAAAATCTCTCGGCGATATGCGTCCTCAGCATTAACAAATATTGGGGA
>CAMWUH010000204.1 GCA_947177325.1 uncultured Bacteroidales bacterium | reverse complement strand
GGGGTGGGTTCGGCCCAGGCAATACCGCCTACACCGGTTACTTCGCCACTGTTAGAGCCGTGAGAACCACCTGCGCATGATGAAGCGCCGGCGATGGCTGCAGCAGCAGCCAGTGGCAAGAGATATAGATTGATTGATTTCTTCATAATTGGTTTCTACATTATGCGAATGCTCTTATGCTTATTCTTGTTTTTTTCTGAAAAATCGAGTTTCAGCTGATATCCGAGCCACACTTCGTGGCTGCCGGATGATGCTTTAGCTATTGCCGAGGTGGGGTAGTCGTAGGAATAACCCAGATAAAATCCTTTGAGCTCGGCAGCCAGAGTAATTGCAACGGCATCATTGTAGCGATAGCCCACACCGGCCGAAAGGAATTTCTTGTAGCGGAGGCGAGCGGTCAACTCGCCGGTGGTGAACTGAAAATCGGTTTTTACCAATACCGATGGTATCACTTCAAATAACGTGTTTTTTATGGGAATATTGTATCCGGCTATAAAATATAGTGTACGACCTACGTTGAATTCATAAATCTTGTCGTCAGTTTCCGACCCGCCGTTTTCTGACTTTAGGGTTATGCACGGCTTGGTCAGGTGGGTGCCTGAAACGCCGGCCCAGAGATTGCCACGCTTGTAGTGTATGCCGGCGCCGAGGTCGAGAGCGTAGCCTGACAGATCTTGATGGGGAATGGCGTCGTCGCCACTTTCGTGGTAACCATCGTCGTCAGGGATTATGACTTCGGTACCGCGGAAAGTTTGATTGATAAATCCAATTTGAACGGCCGGGGTCAACTCGCCTCCGAAAAGCTTGATTTTGTAGCCCAGCTGGGCACCGATAGTCAGGTTTTTATACAAACCGAGCGACTCCTGCTGCATAATCAGGCCGACGCCGAAGCGCTTGTTAAACAGTTTGAAGGGCATTTCGGCGGTTGCGGCAAATGATTTAGGGGCGTTGTCAATGCCAACCCATTGCAACCGGCCGCCTCCGCGTATGCGCAATAAATCGCCGGTGCCAATGGCGCCGGGATTATAGTAATTTTGCACCTCGTAGTATTGAGAGAACTGGGCGTCGCTCTGCGCTTTTGCCGTTAATGCCGAAAAAATCAACAATGCGGTTAACAGTATTCGGCTCAACGCGCCTTTGTGTATTGACCTCATATTATTCGAAATAGAAAGTGAACATCACCATTGATGAGGTCGCTTTCTTGATAGAGTTAGTGATTTTGAGGGTTGCCGGGTCATCGACCAAATCGGGGCGATTGTGGTTAAGAGCATCGCCAAGGCCGAAACAGAATTTTACCTCCGGAATAAACTTGAAATAGGGGAGATAGAAGTCGCAGCCGAAACCAACGGTCAGGAAAAATTCGCCCGGTTTCAATTGCAGGTATTCTCCACGCTTGCGCGTCAGATTGACGGCTGGCATGACGCCGGCAGTCAGGTAGGGTCGTGCGTTGCGATATCTGACCGAGGAGAATTTCAAATCGATTGGAAACATCAGGTAGGCTGTCTTGACACTCTGGCGCAAAACCTCATCAGAGTTGTCGGTCTTCATTTCCATGTCGCGTGAACCGAAAGCCAGGCCCGGAGTAAATCGCAGGTTGAAGTATGTGTTTAATCGCAAATCAAACAATCCGGTCACGTTAAAACCCGGTTGAAAGCCCGGTTGTTCGGTCCACCATTGGAGGCCATCCTCATCGGGAATGCCGTTGGGAGTAATACCCAAAGTCTGGGTGTGCATGCCGATTGAAAAGCCTAAGTGCCACTTGCGAAGGTCGGCATAAGGTTTGTTCATAACCTTATTATTCAGTTCCTGTGCCGAAACTGAAAGTGGATTTGACAGCATCGCAATCAGCGCTGCCATCGTAAGTATCATACATTTATAATAGTTTTTCATTGCAATCAGTTGACCGGTTTATGTTAATAACGAATTAATGTTGGTTTTATTTTAAACCGCCAAGTCAAGCCTGCAAAGTGCGCAATTAAGAGGTCGGTGTGCAATTTTTTTAATTGGCTGATTTATTGTAGAATAGGGGTTTATGGGTGATGAGTTGCACTTCAGGGGCAAAAGTGTGCCAAAAGTTAACACTCTATAAAAACTGCGATTTTTACTTTTAAATTACTACCTTTGTGATTGAAAAAGCACATCGCCTCTGCGATGACTGCTTTAGAATTTTAACTTAATTAACAGAATACATAATTACTGAAAATGGCTGAAATAAAAGGCGCCGTTACCGTCGACGAAGCTCGATGCAAGGGTTGTGACCTGTGTGTGGTTGCTTGCCCCACATCGACGTTAGCCCTGAAAAAGCGTGAGGTCAACGACCGCGGTTACCATTTTGCCTATATGGCTAACCCTGAAGCTTGCATTGGTTGCGCTGCTTGCGCACTTGTTTGTCCGGATGCCTGCATTGAGGTTTACCGTCAAGTTTTAAAATAGCTGACCGCTTTTCGCGAGCAGGAACTTATCACATTTTCCACTTAACCGCAGAATGAACGAAGAAGTTAGATTAATGAAAGGTAACGAAGCGATAGCTCACGCCGCTATTCGCACCGGCGTCGACGGCTACTTCGGTTACCCCATTACTCCTCAATCAGAAATACTCGAAACCCTCGAGGCTGAAATGCCATGGGAAACCACCGGTATGGTTGTGCTCCAAGCCGAGAGCGAAACTGCCTCAATCAATATGGTTTATGGCGGAGCAGCTACCGGCAAAGCTGTAATGACATCCTCGTCAAGTCCGGGCATCTCATTGATGCAAGAGGGCATCAGCTACTTAGCCGCCTCAGAGTTGCCGGCTGTTATCGTCAACGTGCAGCGCGGCGGTCCCGGCCTTGGCACCATTCACCCCTCGCAGAGCGACTATTTCCAAGCCACCAAAGGTGGAGGTCACGGAGATTATCGCCTCATTGTTTTGGCTCCGGCAAGTGTGCAGGAGATGGCTGATTTCGTGCCTATGGGCTTTGATTTGGCCTTTAAATATCGCAATCCGGTTATGATTTTGGCTGATGGCCTTGTTGGTCAAATGATGGAGAAAGTGGTGTTGCCCCCCGTTCGTCCCCGTCGTACCGAAGAGGAAATCCGTCGCCAATGCCCCTGGGCCCTCACCGGCAAAACCGCTGACCGCAAACGAAATATAGTTACTTCGCTCGAACTCGACTCCGCTATTATGGAGAAGAACAACGAGCGCTTCCAATCAACATATCGTCTTATCGAAGACAACGAGGTCAGATTTGAAGCCGTCGACGTTGATGACGCTGACTATCTGATTGTAGCCTTCGGCTCAATGGCCCGCATTTGCACCAAAGCAATAGAAGAAGCTCGTGAGCAAGGGCTCAAGATAGGCCTGATTCGGCCCATCACCCTTTGGCCTTTCCCATACGACGCAATTCGTAAAGCAGCGGCTAACGCCAAAGGTATTCTGGTGGTTGAGCTCAATGCCGGCCAAATGATTGAAGATGTGCGTCTGGCCGTGCACGACCGCATCCCCGTTGAGCATTTCGGTCGAATGGGCGGTATCGTTCCCAACCCTTCTGAAGTGATTGCCGCGCTCAATAAGCTCGCTTCTCATTGTCAATAAATTTCATTAGCATGAACAGCTCGATTATAAGCCCTGAAAATAAAGTCTACAGCCGCCCCGCGCTTCTCGACGATAATATTATGCACTATTGCCCCGGATGCACCCATGGCGTAGTGCACAAACTCGTTGCCGAGGTGATTGACCAAATGGGATTGCAAGAATCAACCATAGCAGTAGCCCCAGTTGGCTGTGCTGTGTTTGCCTATAACTATATTGATGTGGATTGGGTT
>CAMWUH010000203.1 GCA_947177325.1 uncultured Bacteroidales bacterium | reverse complement strand
AGTTGATAGACTACAATAGAAAGCCGTAGATTGATATAATGTAATTGTTGAAACTTACTTAAAAGCAATGAAATCACTTTTCTTGAAAAAAAGTTTACTAAAGGGGATATTTTGTGATTTTTCACGATTCTCCTTATATTAACTTTGCAACTGAAAAGCTTTTCAATCAACTCAATTTATTCACAACAAAAAAAATCTGTAGTCGGCTACAAATTCTTTTTTAAGTTTAACCATTAAATTATAAAACAATGTAGATAATTAACATAACAACATCAGCTCTAAGGCTTATAAAACCTGAATACGATAGTGAGCCATAGAATAAAGTTAAGCTTTAGAGTCGCAATTGGCAGTTATAAAATCATTGTTGTGTCGCAACTCTTGGGAGGTGTTGCGACCAACTCTGTTTCTTTATACCTAATCGCGCAAAACGAGTATATCGATTAACCGTCAAAAAGAAAAGCCAATCGAGCCGTGTAGGCTTGATTGGCAATATCTTTTTCGCGATTTATGGGCCAATTATTTGCCGGCGATGCTGTCAGAAACAGTCAAACGAGCACGACCTTTGGCGCGACGGCGAGCGAGAACTTTACGGCCATCGGCTGTAGACATTCTTTCGCGGAAACCGTGTTTATTGACGCGTTTACGGTTTGAGGGTTGAAATGTTCTTTTCATTACCTTGTTATTAAATAAAGTTTACTTCCACAATTCAGTGTGCAAAGTTATTGATTTATTTCAAAATATGCAAATCTATCTTCCTGTTTTTTGCCTTATTCTACAAAAAACTTCAATATTTCGGGTTGCCGGCTGATCGAAGGTAGTGTATTTATCCTTCGCCCGAAAGCATATCCTTTCGTTTGTGACGGATTTCGCTCTGTCAGCCTTACTCGGCCTGAAGATTCCACATATCGGTTATTCCCTATGTAACAACCTACATGATTGATTCGACCTGTAGGGGAAGCGAAAAATACGAGGTCGCCATTTTGAAGGTCTGCTGAATTTGAAACAGGCTGACCTATTTTTGCCTGGGCAGAGGCATTTCTCGGCACTACCCTGCCATTCAACCACATCCCCGTGTAAGTCAGCCCGGAGCAATCCATACCTTTTGACGAATTACCGCCCCACAAATATGGCGTACCCATCGACGCTCGGGCATATCGTTCAATAATCGACTTATCAAACGGTTGCGACATCCACTCCTTTAATGGCGTCAGATCTTCAACCGACATAAAGCCGGTACGGCCGTCAGGCAACTTTACCTTGGCAAAGCGTAATCCTGTCTCTTGAAGTTGCACAATGCTACCCGGCACAATATCGCTCACTACAGACCCGTTTATCGAATCTGAGAATATTTTACCCTCGGTTAAAGCTGTAAAAACAGCGCGCTCAGATTTTTTCCAATTTCGATATTCTTCTGCTGAGAGTTGTTTCAGCGAATGGTAGATTATGTAGCCGATGTAGCCGTCGATAGTTTTCACCTTTAACCAGTCACCGTCTCGGCCTAATATGGTAACAGGCATTCCCATCAGCACTTGTGAGCCAAGTTCTTGAGCGTGTCCGGGATTTTCGCGCAAGCAAGCGACCGACAAATTCCCGAGAGCAATATTTGATTGCGCGCGCAAACTTGTAAGTACCAACACCATAAAACTTATGGCTACAGTCAGCCTTAGTGCTATCTGCTTCATAAATGGGAGTAATAAAAACTCTACGGTATTAGGTATAACCCACAGTATTTATTGATTTACAACTTTATCAATCACAGCTCTGATTTCGTTAACCAATTCCTTGGCGCGTTCTGCCGTATGTGCCTCCGCATAAATGCGAATAATCGGCTCGGTGTTTGACTTGCGAAGATGCACCCAGCTATCCTCAAAATCGATTTTCACGCCATCGATATCAGTGATTTTCTCTGACTTATAATCAGCCTTTACAGCTTCAAGTATCGCGTCAACATTGAGATTCTCTGACAGTGTTATCTTGTCCTTGACAATTTCATATTGTGGATAGCCGGCTTTTAGTTGCGAAACCGATTTGCCCGATTTAGCTAACAACGAAAGAAACAGCGCGATTCCAACCAAAGCATCTCTGCCACAGTGTGCCTCGGGATAAATTACTCCCCCATTACCTTCTCCTCCGATAATTGCATTGGTGTCGCGCATTGTTTTTACAACGTTAACTTCGCCAACAGCCGCAGCTGTGTAGGTGCAACCGTATGCGTTGGTAACATCCCGTAGAGCCCGCGAAGATGACAAATTGGATACCGTAGAACCCGGGGTGGCCGATAAAACATAATCAGCCACTGCCACCAACGTGTATTCTTCTACAAACATCTCGCCATTTTCCATAACGATTGCCAATCGGTCAACGTCGGGGTCAACCACAAACCCTACATCCGCCTTACTATCTCTGACAACATCGGCAATCTCAGTAAGATTTTCCGGAATAGGTTCGGGATTATGTGCGAAATTACCATCTGCGGTGCAGTTGATTTCGATGATATTATTTACTCCTAAAGCGCGAAGCAGTTGCGGAACAATCACTCCGCCCACAGAATTGACTGCATCGATAGCTACTGTAAAATCAGCTTTGGCAATTGCCTCGCGATCAACGAGGTTAAGCGCGAGCACTTGCTCAATGTGTCGAAGATTGTATGTTGTATTTTTATATCGATGACCGACATTGTCAACATCTGCAAAAATCATCTCACCGCTATCGGCAATCCGAAGCACCTCCTGACCTTCCTCGGCATTAAGAAATTCACCTTTATCGTTCAGAAGCTTTAACGCATTCCAGTGGCGCGGATTATGTGATGCTGTGATAATTATTCCGCCATTTGCTTTTTCAGCGACTACCGCAATTTCAGTGGTTGGTGTAGAAGCCAAATCAATATCAATCACATCTACGCCTGTTGCCAGCAGCGATTGGATAACAAGTTCGCTCACCAATGGACCGGATATACGGGCATCTCGACCGACTACAACTCTGACCCTGTCTTCGGTCTTTGCATTAGATTTGATAAACATGCCGTAGGCCGATGCAAATCGTGCAATATCAACAGGATTCAACCCCTCGCCTTGGCGGCCTCCGATTGTTCCTCTAATACCTGAAATTGATTTAATCAGTGCCATTTCTAAAATAATTATAGCGGTGAACGGAAATATCTCAGATTATACATATAGGGGGTAACAGCGGCAATTTCGTCACTGATGCCATATTGTGAACGAATAACAAGGTTCACTTCACAGTCAACTCCCAGATACTTCAACGGTGCCTGCACCCCTGAACCGTAAGCTGACGATGAAGATAGTGTGTAGTTATTAAAGCGAAAACTGGTTGGTGATGCAGTAGCATCAAGTGAGTTACCCTCACCCGTCCACGTGCCGTCCTTCATAAACGTCAACAGGTTATAACGGGTAAAGCGGAAGTATATCAGCTCATTATCTTTCGCTTTGTTGGTCTTGGTGCCGGGATTGATAACCTGCATGTAAAGGTTGCCCTCATCATCGATGCGATAGAAAGGCGCATTCTCACCACACACAAACACCGTATCGGCCGGAATTTCATTTATTACCTGTTGCTGAGCCAAAAAATAGTTTACTGCATGCAACTCATCATTTAGCAAGTCAGCATAACTCTTTTTATCTTTACATGAAATAAGCGCTAACGATGCAACAATCATTATTGAACAACGTTTAAGAGCTGAACTAAAAGTCATTGGATTTTAGAATAATGTGAGTAATAATTCGATTTTTACTTGAAACTAAGAAATTGAGAAAATTTCTTTGATTTTGGCAATTGCTTCTTCCATTGTGCCATGAAA
>CAMWUH010000202.1 GCA_947177325.1 uncultured Bacteroidales bacterium | reverse complement strand
TGACTCTCTGAAGATAGGGTTAATTACCTCTTCACGCACTTTATTGTATTCGGCAGGAGATAATTTTCCTGACTCATCCTCGATGGTGTAAGCTTTATTACTGATTTGACGACCATATTGAAGCAAAGCCTGTGCATTGTTGGGGTCGAGATTAACAGCTTTCTCGTAGTTTTCAAGTGCTTTCTCGAAGTTGTTTTGGCTATCATAGAGAATACCCAGCACATAGTAGTTTTGAGCATTGTTGGGGTCGGCAGCAATATATTTTTCGAGCATGCTTTGAGCTTCATCATATTTCTCAGCCTTAATTTTAGCATTGATGATGTAGCCGATGTATTTGTCATCTTCATGACCGTAGATGGGATAAGCCAACTCAGCATAATGAGCCATCAAGTCGGGGTTGTGCATATTATAAGCAACAGCAATGGCATAGTCATAAAGCTGTTTTTTATGATAGCCTTTAGCCAAAGCGTTGTCAAATGCTTTGATAGCGTTTTCGAAGTTATTGCTTTGCCAGGCGGCAAGAGCTTGATTGTAGTGTACTTCGGCGATTGATGAGTCGGGTAATGCTTTTGGAGCATTTGCGCCTAAAATCGGGTCGTTGGGCAAATCGACAAACACTTGCCATGCGTCAAAAGCGCCGTCAAAATCCTTAGCTTCCCACATATAGCGTGCTGCCTTGTCGTAGTCGTTGTAGTGAGAGTTGATGATTTTGAAGATATCTTTTGAGTATTTAGGTTTGACCTTGCCTTTTGCGTCGGGCATAGAGTCCAAAGGCAATGCTTGGCGGAAATAGCCGTAAGCGTCGATTATGGCACGACCCATTGATTTGTCGTCAACTTCTTTGCCAATCTTTTTGAAGGTGTCGAGTTGGTCAAAGTAGTCGAAGCCGCCTTTACCGGCAATGAAAAATGTTGCCGCTTCTTGTGATGACTCGGGGTCGGTGAAAGCGGGCTTGAGAGTTTCAAGCAGAGCAGGATACTTTTCGGGAGAGGCTTTCATTTGGCGCTCTACGTCTTTTACAACGCTGCTTTGCGCAAATGCGGCTACTGAGCCTGCAAAGCAAAGTCCCAAAATTGCAATTTTCTTCATGGTGGAAAAATTGATGTTAGAATAGTTATTTAAGATAAGTTTTTATTCAGTTTCCGGTGATTCCGATTCAGCCTCGTCATCCACGATTTCTTCGTCGATAACTTCTTCCTCGGGCATTGCGGCGAGCTCTTCACCCTCTGCATCAACGGCTTCAACCTCCTCTTCGGGGTCTGTATCAACGCAGCAAACTGAGGCAATTTCATCGCCACGTTTGTCAAGGTTAATTATGCGAACACCCTGAGTGGCGCGGCCCATCACTCGAATATCCGTAACTCTTACGCGAATCAGAATACCTGATTTGTTGATGATAACGAGGTCGTTATCGTCGTTGACACTCAGAAGTGCCACGAGTTTACCGGTTTTCTCGGTGATATTCATGGTCTTAACACCTTTACCACCGCGGTTTGTGACACGATACTCTTCAAGAAGTGAACGTTTGCCGAAGCCTTTCTCTGAGATTACCATCACGTTGTTGGCATCCTTTTCATGCATGCAAACCATGCCCACTACAACATCGTTGTCATCATCAAGCTTCATGCCTCTCACACCGGTGCTGACGCGACCCATCTGGCGAACGGTTGACTCATGGAAGCGTATGGCTCTGCCATTGCTATTGGCCATCAAAATTTCAGAATTGCCATCAGTCATGTCAACACCTATCACTTGGTCACCTTCGCGAATGAGTATCGCTTTTTTACCTTTAACAGTAATGCGGGCATATTCCGAGAGCGATGTTTTCTTGATGATGCCGTTGCGGGTCGCAAACACCAGGTTGTGTGAATTGGTGAATTCCGGGTCATCCAGGTTTTTGCAGGGGATATAGGCATTTACCACATCGCCGGGCTCAATGTTGAGTAGATTCTGGATTGCACGGCCTTTGGTGGTTTTTGAGCCTTCGGGCAATTCATACACCTTAAGCTTGTAAACCAAGCCCTTCTGAGTGAAGAATAAGATGTTGCAGTGCATCGAAGCCGAGAATATGTGCTCGATGAAGTCTTCATCGCGAGCCTTTGAGCCGCGTGAACCTACACCGCCACGATTCTGTGCACGGAACTCGCTCAGCGGAGTGCGCTTGATGTAGCCCAAGTGTGAGATGGTGATAATCATATCATCATCAGCGTAGAAATCCTCAGCATTGAATTCCCCCGCAGTGTAGTCGATTTCGGTTTTTCTAACGTCGCCATAAGTGTCGCGCACCTCAATAAGTTCTGATTTCATCAGCTCGCGGCAAACGTGGTCGTCAGTCAAAATCTCTTTTAATCGGGCAATTGTATGCTGCAACTCATCAAATCGAGCTTGAAGCTTGGCTTGTTCAAGTCCGGTAAGTTGTTTGAGTCGCATTTCAACGATTGCACCCGTCTGGGTTTCGGTGAGTTGGAATCGAGCTGCAAGAGTTTCACGTGCCTGCTCGGTCGACTCTGATTTTTTGATGATTTCAATTACTTCATCAATATTCTGCGAAGCGATTATCAGGCCCTCTAAAATGTGTGCCTGTTGTTGCGCTTCGTTGAGCTCAAATTGAGTGCGGCGAATGACAACCTCATGGCGATGATCTATGAATGCCTCTAAAATCTGCTTCAGATTAAGCAATCGGGGGCGCCCGTTAACAAGCGCTACATTGTTAACCGAGAATGAAGCTTGAAGTTGAGTCATTTTGTAGAGCTTGTTAAGCACCACATTGGCGTTAGCATCAGATTTGAGACGAATGACGATGCGCATACCCTCTATGGCACTTTCATCGGCCAAGTGAGCGATTCCTTCAATCTTCTTGTCAGTGACAAGCTCGGCTATATATTTAATGAGTTCGGCTTTGTTGACGCCATAAGGGATTTCAGTAACTATGAGCGACTCATGGTCTTTTTCTGCTTCGATTTCAACTTTTGCTCTGATTACAATTCGGCCGCGTCCGGTTTCAAAAGCATCTTTGACGCCTTGATAGCCATAAATGGTGCCACCGGTAGGAAAGTCGGGAGCGGTGATATACTTCATCAGCTCCGGAATTGTAAGCTCGGGATTATCGATTAGGGCAACCGACGCATTGATAGCTTCTGTCAGGTTATGAGGGGGCATGTTGGTAGCCATACCTACTGCGATACCTGAAGCACCGTTGACCAGCAAATTGGGGATACGGGTTGGCAATACAACAGGTTCCTTGCGAGAGTTATCGTAGTTGGGTTGGAAATCAACCGTATCTTTGTCGATGTCGCTCAGCATCTCCTCGCCCACCCGGCGCAGACGCACCTCGGTATAACGCATTGCTGCCGGCGGGTCACCGTCAATCGAGCCGAAGTTGCCTTGGCCGTCAATCAGTGTGTAGCGCATTGCCCAGTCTTGAGCCAAGCGCACCACTGTGCCATAAATTGAAGAGTCACCATGGGGGTGATATTTACCCATAACTTCACCAACGCAGTTGGCCGATTTCTTATAAGGATGGTTTGATGTGTTGCCCATCTCGTTCATGCCATAAAGCACGCGACGATGCACGGGCTTCAATCCGTCGCGAACATCGGGAAGCGCACGGCTTACGATTACTGACATTGAATAATCAATGTAAGCCGATTTCATCTCATTCTCGATGTCGATTTTAATAATACGATCAGAATCTATCATTAGATAATGTTAAATGGTTGATGTTCACATAGATATTCTCGCCTGGGTGCCGGTCCGCTTTACGCCTTGATTCGTTGAGGGTCCTCCACGCAGTCGCTTTTTTATATTTCGGGTTAGCTTTTTAGAAAACCTGTGTTAAATATTCAACAAAGAGACAAAAATTTACCAAAAA
>CAMWUH010000201.1 GCA_947177325.1 uncultured Bacteroidales bacterium | reverse complement strand
GTCAGCAGTGGCGGGAGTGGCGACGGGGACTTGGCCTACGATGCGGCAGTGGGCGTTGGGGTAACGGAGCACGAGGCATGAGGCTTCGGTGATTACGATGGCGTCGGTGTTTCTGACGCCGGCACCGCGAAGGTCGAGTCGCTCGGTTGAGAAGGGCACGTGGGTGTACTTGGTCAGATATTCGGGATCGATGATGATACCGTCGTTGGGGCGACCGCATTGGTCGAAAGTTTCTGACGCAATCACGTAGAGACGGCCAAACTTAGTCACAATTTCGTTGAAGTCCAATCCCCAGCGAGTCATAGTCTCTCCGGCTGCAATCATCTTGGTGGCTTCGAGCTTATGGAGCTGCTCAATCAAGCCGGTGCCACCGATGAGGATTTTACGCGATGAGCCGTTGACGCCGGTAAAGGCGTGACGCGAAATCTGGATGAGCTTTTCGAAATCGAGGTTGCCGATTTCGTAGCGGCACTCCTTGCCTACTTGATGCCAGATGCCGCCGGTGAGGAAGATGTCGGTGCGCTTTTCGGGGTCGTAGACGCGGCAGCGGTTGCCGAAGAGGAAGTTGCGCTCCATGCCTTGGCGCATGTCGAGAATAGCCACCTCTTCCTGGTCGTTGAAGGTCCAACCAACCTCTTTGTTTGAGATTTTCATAAGCGTGGATTCCTCAACTTGGGCTTTAAAAATCTGGCAGTAGTTCTCCTCTTTGCGGGGTAAAGTGGCAAACTGACATGTTTGCACATCGAGCTCGGCGGCTGCGCGACCCATTCTGACGATTTCAGTGCCCTTGATCATAGTCGGCGCAGTTGGCTTGCCGTCGCTGTCGAAGCTGTTGACGGGGAGCACTCGCAGCTTGCCGTTGGTGATACCTACGATATAGAGAATCAATGCGCCTGAGGGGTTACCTTTCTTGTCGGTTCCGGGAATGGAGGGCACAAGCAAGGTTTCGGAGGGAGCGAAAATCTCGGGAGTGTCGACTGTAAGGTCGTAGGGAAGGCCATCCCATTGGCCCTTATCGTCGGGATCAGATTTTTGCATGACCACGGCTTTTGAGCCTTGGGTGTCGACGGCGTAGTAGTTGACGATCATCGAGCCGGCATGGCGGGCTTGGGCGTGGCGTGAGATTTGGTCGACCGGAGTGGCCGAGGGGCGAATTTTGACAATGCGGTTGTCAATCTCGTTGCGGAGCAAATCGGGTGAAACGGCGTTGGCCAAGTCGAGAGTTACGGGTGCACCGCTGATGGTGCCGTTGGTAGTGTTTAATGTTGTCATAATAAATTAAAAATTAAGTAATTAATAAAAAATTGGATTAAGTGAAAAAATTTGGATTAAGTGAAAAAAATTTGGATTAAGTGAAAAAAAATGGATTAAAATGGTGAATCGGTTGGATTGTGTTGGGTTGGGTTGATGTTGTTGATTGAAGGTTGGGGGAGGATAATGCTGCGCGCTTGCATTAACCGTTTTTGCAGGATAGTCACTGAAGCTCAGGCTTCTTGACCGGTTTTCAGAGATCCCAGATGCTGGGACGCATGTTGTTGAGGATAAGTACCTCAGATTGGGCTGAAGATGAGCCGGTAGATGAAGCGGGAGTCAGCGGTTGGAACAATCCCGGCTGCGCCATCAGCTCCTCGATTTTCTCATTGCGGCCGCGAAGATAGCCTCGCTGCTCAGCCTCGTTGCATAGAGCTACTACGCGGGGGTCGCTTGCCAGGTCGGGCTCACTGACTTCATCGACCGCCTCACTCGGAGGGTTAGCCTCGGAGCCGGCTGACCTTTCGGAGTTGTCGGGCAATTCGCTCTCGCCGGCTTCGGCCTGCAGGCCCGCGTCAGATTCAGAGCAGGCTGCCGGGTCAGTCGCCTCGTCGATTGCCGGAGATTGGGCTTGAGAGTCCTCGACAGTTGCCGATTGATTGATTTGTTCACTAACTTCGCTCGCCGCTATGGGAGCGATTGCCACTTCAGTGGGTTGATTGATAGGTTGTTTTGTCTGTTGCATAATGATATGTTGTTAAGTGATTACGATGCAAAATTACAACCCCGCAAACCCCGAAAAATCTCAAAATATCCCCTTTGAACAAAAAAAATTAAAAAAAAATGGTAATTTTGCAGTTACTAAGACTTTTACCCCTCTATGAAACCGCATCATTTCTATATATCGGCCGCATTAACAGCCATTTTAATTGCCACACCGGCCTGCTCTAAAAGCCAATCCGCCACCTCTGATTCCGACATCAACCGAGCCGTGGCCGCCCACGCCGCCACTCCGAAATTCTCAAGCGACTCAGCTTTCAACTTCATCAAGCAGCAGGTTGATTTCGGCCCGCGAGTGCCCGGAACAGCTCCCCACACAGCCTGCCACGACTTCATAGCCGAGCGCCTGCAAAGCTATGGTGCCGAAGTGGAACTGCTCGACACGATGTTTGCCACCCCCACGGGCAAGGAGGTTGAAATCCGCAACATACTCGGCCACTTCAACCCTGATGCGCGCCAACGCATAATGCTCGTGGCCCACTACGACACCCGTCCGTGGGCCGACCGCGACTCTGACCCCACAGCCTATAAAACTCCCATCGACGGAGCTAACGACGGAGCCTCAGGCGTTGGCGTGATGCTCGAAACAGCTCGATTGATTGCGGCTCAATCGCCTAAAACGGGAGTGGATATGCTCTTTGTAGACTACGAAGACTCCGGCACTTATGCAGGCCCCGACGAAGAATGGTGTCTCGGCTCGCAAGCCTATGCAGCCTCGCTTACTCCGGGGTCGGCGCGCCCCTCGTTTGCCATATTGCTTGACATGGTTGGCGGTCCCGACGCTAAGTTCCCGATTGAATATTTCTCGGCCCAGGCAGCACCCGAGGTTGTCGACCTGGTGTGGCGCAAAGCAGCCGAAGCGGGCCAGAGCAGCCGTTTCGTCAAGCAAATGGGAGGAGCCATTAACGACGACCACGTTTATCTGATCAAAGCCGGCATCCCGGCTATCGACATCATTGAGAGTGCCAACGACCTGACCGGCTCATTCAATCCCACCTGGCACACCCTCGACGATAACATAAAAAATATCGACCGTGCGACCCTTCAAGCCGTCGGCGACGTTATAACTTCAGTAGTATATACATTATAATATAATCTGCAATATTATGCAATAATCTGCAGCTGCCGCCGAAATTTAACTTTTGACTATTTAACTCCATAGATATGACAATCGACCAACGACAACAAGAAATAATCGATGAATTTGCCGACATCGACGACTGGATGGACCGCTACGGCTACATCATTGACCTCGGCAACGCCCTCCCCCCTATCGACGAATCACTCAAAACTCCCGAACACCTGATCGAGGGGTGTCAAAGCCGCGTTTGGCTCAACGCTGAAAACCGCGACGGCAAGGTGCACTTCACTGCCGACTCCGACGCCATTATCGTAAAAGGCATTATTTCGCTGCTGATTGACGTGCTCAATGACCACACACCCCAGGAAATACTCGACGCCGACCTCCGTTTTATCGACGAAATAGGTCTTTCGAGCCACCTTTCGCCTACTCGCTCCAACGGCCTGCTGGCTATGGTGAAGCAAATGCGCCTCTACGCCCTCGCCTTCCGCGAACTCGAAAAGAAATAGCACGGGATGGCCCGGCGCATCGCCCCCGATTTTGATAACCGGCCTTTTTTCACTAATTTTGCACCGGTAAATTCTTAAGTAACTCTTTAAAATTAAACGATATTATTTCTAAAGAAACTACTTAACAAATTCTTTAATTTTCAACAGTTACTTCTAAAACCAATCATTTAAAATGCTTTCCGATAAAACCGTTGCACTTCTGAGCTCTCTTAAAAATAAGGAGAAGATTAAGATATTGTTTGTTTGCCTTGGCAACATCTGCCGCTCGCCGGCAGCCGAAGGAGTGATGCGTCGCTCTGTTGAAGATG
>CAMWUH010000200.1 GCA_947177325.1 uncultured Bacteroidales bacterium | reverse complement strand
TATCGCGGGGTTTTCTTAGGATGCATCCGCTCCGCGGATATATTAGGCGGGGTGGGCGGAGGAGTCTTTCTCCGAAAGCGCTAAAGCGGTTACGAACCCTCACGGGTTCTCATCCCACCTCTCCGGATACAAAGAAAGCCCGCCTAAATCGGGCGGGCTTCTTTGCGGAGAGGACGGGATTCGAACCCGTGGTAGGATTGCTCCTACGTCAGTTTAGCAAACTGGTGGTTTCAGCCACTCACCCACCTCTCCTTGTGCGGGCGTTGTTGCCTTTGCGACTGCAAATTTACAACTTTCGTTTGATATATGCAATAGCTTCAAAATTTTTATTTGGTTATTACAGTTTTTATTCTTACCTTTGCAGTCGTTAATCAGCAGCGACTCAACCCAGAGCGAAAGCTGATTGCTATTAAATATTTACAGGCGCGAAATGCCGGGCTGAATGTATCGTTGTCAGGCTGATCTCGTGTCGAAGGTGGAAAAATTTGGCTGCTTGCAACCACCCGAAAAAAATGCTAAAACCGCACTTGCCTGCGTGCCTTCACTTGAGGCCGTTAACATTTTCGCTCGCTTGTGCTGCAATTCAATTAGTGTTTCGGGAGCCATGTTCCGCTAACGATGCGCAACTCAAACAGTAGTATTTATTTCTCCCGATGTTTCCGCCCGTCAAAGGCTGAGCCAATTAATCTACCGGCTCGCTGCGACAGGCTTTTTTTTTATGATATAATACTAATCAACATACTGAAATGAATTATCTCTTTACTTCCGAATCAGTTTCGGCCGGTCACCCCGACAAGGTTGCCGACCAAATTTCCGACACTATCCTCGATGAATTTATGGCTCGCGACCCTCAGTCGAAAGTGGCCGTTGAAACTCTTGTCACCACCGGCCAGGTTGTAGTGGCAGGCGAGGTGAAATCAGATGCTTACGTCGACCTGCAATATGCTATCCGCAACACTATCAATAACATTGGATATAACCGCTCGGAGCTGAAATTTGACGGCGAATCGTGTGGCATCATCTCCGCAATCCATGAGCAAAGTCCCGACATTAACCGAGGCGTGGAGCGTACCGCTCCCGAGGAGCAAGGCGCCGGCGACCAAGGAATGATGTTTGGCTACGCCACCAACGAAACCCTTCTCTACATACCTTTGACTCTCGCACTCAGCCACGCTCTGCTTAAAGAGCTTGCAGCTATCCGCGAAGAGGGTAAAGTAATGACCTATCTTCGGCCGGACTCCAAAAGCCAGGTAACAGTGGAATATGACGAACACCACAAACCGGTCAGAGTCGACACTATCGTTATTTCCACTCAACACGACGATTTCATCAAACCCGGCAACGGCATGACTGAAGCCGAAGCCGACGAGAAGATGCTCGCCACCATTCGCCGCGATGTTAAGGAAATCCTTCTCCCCCGCGTAAAAGCCGCGTTGCCCGACGATTTACGTCGCCTTATAGATGACAACCTCACCCTCCACGTCAACCCGACCGGCAAATTCGTTATCGGCGGACCGCACGGCGACACCGGTCTTACCGGCCGCAAAATCATTGTTGACACTTATGGCGGTCATGGCGCCCACGGCGGCGGTGCTTTCTCCGGTAAAGACCCCTCTAAAGTTGACCGTTCGGCAGCCTACGCGGCTCGCCACATAGCCAAAAATCTCGTGGCTGCAGGGGTGGCCGAGCGGGCATTGGTGCAGGTGGCTTACGCAATCGGCGTTGCCGAGCCCGTCAGTCTCTACGTTGACACCAAAGGCACTGCAAAGGTCAGCATGACCGACGGCGAAATCTCTCGCATAGTGAGCGAAGTATTTGACATGACTCCCCACGCCATTGAGAAACGCCTCGGCCTTCGCGCCCCCATCTACCTGGAAACATCGACCTACGGTCATTTCGGTCGCACACCGCGCCGCGTCACCAAGGAATTTGGTCGTCCGGGGTCAGTTGACCATATTGTTCGCGAAGTAGACCTGTTCAACTGGGAAAAACTCGACTACGTTGATATTCTGCGCGAACGTTTCAACCTCGCTTAACCATTTTTTTTCGGACCAACTCAAAAAAACAATATCACCGCGGTAAAGATTATCGCGGTGATATTGTTTTTTACGCAGTGGCAGTAGAGCCGGAAAAGCTATGATTATCACCCGGGGAAAAGGTCAGAAGCTGAGGGCTACGTAGGCAGCGAAGTTGAAGCCGGGCATCGGGTGAGTCAGGATGGTAACATAGTCGGCATTGAGCAGGTTGTTGAGAGCTATTTTGACTGAGAGAGTCGGGACTGACTGTGTAGAAGCTGCGGAATCAGCAGTTGAATTTGAATTACGTGTGGCGCGCAAAGGGAAGGTACGCTCAATGGTTGCGTCGGCGATAAAATAGGGGCTGACAGAGCCTGTTGCCGTCGGCTGATTGGAGGTGGTAGTGAATCGGCGTGAGTAATATAATCCTGTCAAGGAAAAGTCCCATCGACGGACGTTATCGGCGAGTGAGAATGAGAAAGTGTGGCGCGGAATGTAAGGCAGTTGTTTGCGATAGGATTGGTCAAAGGGATTGTCGGGGCGCGTGGTGTTGATTGAGGGGGTGAAAGAGTAGCCCAATTTTGATTTCAAACAGGACGCGATGTTGAAGTAAAAGGCAGGTGCGACAGTGAGCTCGACACCATAGGCATGCACGTTTTTTACGTTTTGTGGAGAAAAGAAACCTTTGGTCGTCGGAAGCCACATAATCCAGTCGGTGATATATGAGTCGTGGAAGGTTGCAGTGGCCGACAAGCTGAAAAGCGAAGACAGGGAGCGCGATGCTTCCAGGCCGAGGTCGTAGCTCCACGCTTTTTCCGACTTCAAGTCGGGATTGCCGCCGGGCACATAGTAGAGATCGTTGAGCGTTGGTACGGTTTCGTTGCGCGAGCCTGAGGCGTTGAGGTTCAGTCCCCATCGGCCACATAACTGTTGCTGAAACCGCAGAGCCACAATGGGCAGAGTAGCTCTTGAACCGTGGAGCTCCTCGCGAGCGCTGACAACAACGGAGGTGGCCGAAGCCAAGCGCGAGCGCCAAGTGGCCGAGAGCGACCCGTTGAAGCGCGATTTCCGATAGCCTAAATCGCCTGAGAGCGATGCAAGGTCGCGCGAATCAACCTTGTCAAATCCACCGGAAACCTCGACGGTAACTGAGTTGCGAGTGTCGGGAATTAAATCAGCCTTATAGTTGGCGGAGAATGAGGTTATGTGAGTGTGGGCATCGGTCAAGCGGTTAAACTTTCCCGAGCCGTTATCGAGTCCATAGAGATATTTAGCGCCGGAGGCAATCAGTCCCAACGCCGCCGTTGAGCGCCAACGCCGGGCCGAGTGAAGCCATCGGAGCGATGAGCGGAGGGTATTCTCGTGCTGGAGATTTTCGTAGTGATCGGTGGGGGAATAATTGACAGTAGTCAGTGGCAATTCGCGTCGTGAATTAAGCCACCAGGCGTCAAGTTCAAGACGATTGCGCGAGTCAACGACAAAGCTCAACTGCTCAAGCAGATGGAGATCGCGATAAGCTCCGTTAACGTTGCGCTCGCGGGGATAGTATTGACCGATTATGTTGCGGTCGTCGTCGTAGATATTGAGCTTTTTGTTGTGGTTGATGTAGCTGAAGTCGTTGCGGGCGGTAGAGAATGCGACGCGCGTTTCGGTAGCAAAGCGCTCTGAACGGTAGCCTGCGGATAGAAATTCGTCGAAAGCGAGAAACGACCCGAAGCCGGAAATAAAGCGGCAGCTCAGGCCGTCGGGCATATCGGATGTCGAGGAGTTGAGCTTGACCGCCCCACCTATGCCACCTGCTCCGGCTTCGATTGAAGATGATCCATAGATAACCTCTCCGCGGTCAATCAGCCAAGCCGGGATAAGCGAGAAATCAGTCATGCAGAGCATTGGGGAGTTTACATTCAGCCCGTT
>CAMWUH010000199.1 GCA_947177325.1 uncultured Bacteroidales bacterium | reverse complement strand
CTCATTGAGCAAATCAAAGAGAAAAAAACTACCCGAGCAGCCGAAGTTGAAGCCGAATTGCGCCAAAACTTCGAGACCAAAGAGGCTTTGATATCTGAAATCATAACCATGAGCGGCGACACTGACAACGTCAACCGCCATTTTCCGCGTTTCCGCGAAATCCAAGCTCAATTTAAAGCCATCGGCGAGGTTGACCCACGCCACACTACCGAGCAATGGAAGCGCTATCAAGATGCCGTAGAGCTATTCTACGACCAGCTTAAAGTCAACAAAGACCTTCGCGACTATGACTTCAAGAAAAATCTTGAAGCCAAAGAAGCTATTATTGCCGAAGCCAAGACCTTGAGCGGAGTAAGCGACATCGTTGCAGCATTCCGTCGCCTCCAAGAGCTCCACAACTCATGGCGCGAAATCGGGCCGGTGGCTAAAGAGATGCGCAACGATATCTGGGCCCGATTCAAAGAGGCGTCAGCTGTTATAAACCGTAACTATCAAGCCTTCTTTGAAGAGCGCAAAGAGCGCGAGAACCAATTTGAAGCTGCCAAAACAGCTTTATGCGAGAAAATCGAGAGCATTGACCTTGCTGCCTTAACCGGCTTTAATGCCTGGAACGAAGCGACCGACTCTGTACTCAAAGCTCAGGAAGAATGGAAAACCCTCGGGTTTGCATCAAAGAAGGTCAACAGTAAATTGTTTGCCCGCTTCCGCGAAGCCTGCGACAAATTTTTTGAAGCAAAGGCTGCTTACTATAAAGGCATCAAGGACGATCTTCATCGCAACCTGGAGTTGAAAACAGCGCTTGCCGATGAGGCCGAAAGTCTTGCCCAATCAACCGATTGGAAAGCAACCGCCGACAAGCTCACCGAGCTTCAACGTCGCTGGCGCGAAATCGGCGCAGTACCTAAAAAACACTCCGACGCCGTTTGGCGCCGCTTCCAAACCGCGTGCGACACATTCTTCCGTCGCAAAAAAGAAGATCTGAACGAGGCTCGTTCATCGCAGCAGGTCAATCTGCAAGCCAAACGTCAGCTCATCGCCGATCTGGCTGCTTTGCCTGAAGATATGCCCCGTCAGGAGGTTGTAGCGGCAATCAAAGCAGCGCAAGCCCGCTGGACAGAGATTGGCCACGTTCCGTTCAAGGATAAGGAGACAATCTACACGGAGTTCCGCGCTGTAATTGACAACCTGTTTGCCACTCGCGACTTACGCGGTCGCAACGATGCCAACAATCGTTTCCGCTCGTCGATCGACGAAATCAGCGACCCGAGCAAGCTTTCGCGCGAGCGCGAGCGATTGGCTCGCGTGTTGGAGCAAAAACGCGCCGACCTGCAAGCCTATCAAAACAATCTCGGCTTCTTCAATTTCAAATCAGCCCAAAGCTCTTCGATGCTGAAAGAGATTGAGCGCAAAACTCGTCGAATTCAGGACGATATCGCTGATTTGGAACAGAAAATTTCACTCATCGACTCTAAAAAATAGCCTCCTACAGGCTTAACAACAAAAGGCTGTCACGGTTTATGCCTCCCAATCGGGAGCCGACCGTGAAAGCTTTTGACCCTCAACGTGCCATCTCCGCACCCGAATAATGATAAGGAGAGTCAACCACAATTAACTCACGCTCGCCACCAGGGCAATATAGTTAACAAAAACCCGGTGACTACGCGATTAATCTACTCTACCACAACCATAATATGGCCATATCCGTACATCGCGGCCGATTGGGCAAATACATTCCCGCGCTGCAAACTATTGTCGACTACCTCTGCATCAACACGATTTTTGCGTTGTTGGTGTGGATTCACTACGACATTAACTTCTTCAATCAGTTGAGATTGATGTGGGTATTGTTTAACGCATCGTTTGCCCCGACCGCCGTTTACTATTACTACATCCACTCCATGAGGTCGATACGAGTCGAACGCCTCGTTTCGGCCGCCGTCAAGGGTGTGGTAGGCTTTGCAGTTGTCTACTCATCGCTGACAGTGTTCATCGGCATAAAGGATATGCCGTCGGAGTTTTTCTTTTGGCTTTATGCCCTGATATTGGTCTTTATGCCGGCCTTCTGGTTTTTTCAATACTATGTTATCTCGCGCTATCGGAAGCATGGCGGCAACTCCCGCCGTGTGGTGATTATCGGCACCGGCGAAACAGCCCGACGCATCCATAAAAACCTCACCGGCAATAGCTCTTACGGCTACAATGTGCTCGGCTTTGTTGGCGGCGAAGGCCCTGATGACAAGCTGCCCGCACCCTATCTCGGCACTAACACCGAGCTCGACAAAATTGTCAAGGACAACAATATCGACACTATTTATCTGACGGCTCACGGCGACGAGAAAAGCGTTATTCAAGGCGCCATGCAAGTAGCTGATGAAAATATTTGCAAGTTTTACTACGTACCATCCCTGTCGCACTTCGTAAAACGCAACTTCTACCTGGCTCCTATCAACGGCTCTATGCCGGCACTGGGTCTCCACCCCAACCCGCTGCAAAACTCTGTTAACCAGTTCCTGAAGCGAACGTTTGACATTGTGTTCTCGGGCACGGCATTGCTGTTTTTGGTGCCATTGGTATTTGTGCCGGTGGCCATAGCGGTGAAAGTATCGTCGCCCGGTCCGGTTTTCTTCAAGCAGAAACGCACCGGCTACCGCGGTCGCGACTTCTACTGCTATAAGTTCCGCACCATGAAAGTCAACGCCGACAGCGACTCGCGTCAGGCCACCAAAAACGACGACCGCAAAACCCGCGTGGGCGATTTCTTGCGTCGCTCATCGATTGATGAGTTGCCGCAATTTTGGAATGTGCTGAAAGGCAACATGTCGATTGTTGGTCCTCGCCCTCACATGCTGGCTCACACAGAAACTTATCGTCACCTCATCGGCCTTTATATGGTGCGCCATCTCATTAAACCGGGAATCACCGGATGGGCCCAAATCAACGGCTTCCGAGGCACCACCGACGAGCTTTGGAAAATGGAAAAGCGAGTTGACAACGACGTTTGGTACATCGAGCACTGGAGTTTCTTCCTTGATTTAAAAATTATTGTCAAAACCGTTATCAACGCGATAAAAGGCGAAGAAAACGCTTATTGATATCACAGCGGGAAAAACACCCCGGCAATGGGAGCCCAAACACAATAAACGGGCAATAAATTTCGTATAAAGAAATAGACCGCCGCTCGAAAACGTCCAGTCAAACAAGCAGCATGGTCACACTGCCGGCATAAACCTTTTTTAGAAATCTGATACCCCCACGTTTTTCATCACTATAAAAATGGCAACCGTCAGACACATCGCCACAATGAGCAGACTGCGGCCAATTTTTTTGGCCTTGGTGGATTGGGTGTGTATCAACGTGATTTACATACTGATGGCATCGATTGGCTACGGCTGGCCATTCAGCGGACTACCGAAATCCGTGTGGTTAATCATCAATGTTGCCTTCATTCCGGTGTTTGCCTATTTTATCGTTGTGCATTCACGCCGCCACATTAAGATAGAGACCTTTCTCTATTCGACGCTGAAAGGGATGGTAGCGTTCGGGGTGTTGTTTGCAGCGGCATCATTTATAACCAAGCGCACTTGTTTTCCGGTCAACTTCTATGTTTTTTATTTCTTTGTCTGCCTGGCTGCAGTGGCTGTTATATGGATAATCGAGTATTTCACGATGCCGCGCAAGTCGTTGCTTAACGCCGAACCCCACAGAGCCGTAATTGTGGGCACGGGCGAGACCGCCACCCACATCCATTCAATGGTCAGTCGCCGCAGCGAAACCCAGTTTGACATCATTGGATTTGTAGGCAACCAACCGGCTGACCCTGCAGCTCTGCCCGCGCCTTATTTGGGCGACAATTCGCAGCTCGACCAAGTGGTGAAAGAATATAATATCGACACCCTCTATTTAACGGCCGAGAACGATGACGACAGCATAATAAAGGC
>CAMWUH010000198.1 GCA_947177325.1 uncultured Bacteroidales bacterium | reverse complement strand
GTTAGGGTTAGTATTAGGGATAGGGTTAGGGTTTAGGGTAAGGGTTAGGGTTAGAGTTAAGTTCAAGGGTGGGGGTAGGGTTAGGGATAGGTTTAGGTGTAAGAGTTATCATTAAAAATAATAATAGGGTTGAGGGGGGGGCAGGCGGAGGGGAGGGTGAGGATTTCGGAGAGGATTTGATGGGCTGTGGTGACGGAGGTTACGCCGGTGATGGCAAATGAGCGGCGTCCGTTGTTTTCGCGAATCTTCACTCGGGAAGGCTCTCGCTGCAGGTAGGTTAGCAGACGGCCGAACATAGGGGATTGATAGTAGGCGCGATTTGACTCATCAACAAAGTAAATATACATAGCCGACTGCTTTAAGGCTACTTTCTCAATGCCGAGCCGACGAGCCAATCGACGCACCAAGGGGATGAGCAGCAGCTCCTGAGCTACGGGAGGAATTGGGCCGAAGCGGTCGCGAAGACGGTCGGCAAAGTCGGTCAACTGCTCGGGTTGCTCAATTGAGTCGAGCTCGCGATAGAGATTAATGCGCTCGCTTTCCTGGGGCACATAATCGGCCGGGAGCAGCAATTCGAGGTCGCTCTCGATAACGCAATCGGCCACGAAAGCTTCGGTGTCGTTAATGGTGTTTTCGGCCGTAAAGGTGTCGGCAAATTCGGTTGTGGTAAGCTCTGTAACCGCTTCTTTCAGAATTTTCTGGTAGGTTTCGTAACCGAGGTCGGCGATAAAGCCGCTCTGCTCTGCCCCGAGGAGGTTGCCGGCCCCGCGAATATCAAGGTCTTGCATGGCAATGTGAAGGCCGGAGCCAAGTTCGCTGAAGCTTTCGATGGCTTGCAAACGGCGTCGGGCAATGGGGGTCAGCGGATTGCCCGGAGGCACCATCAGATAGCAGAATGCTTTGCGGGAAGAGCGCCCTACGCGGCCGCGCAATTGGTGGAGCTCTGAGAGTCCGAAGTTTTGGGCGTTGTTGACGATGATAGTGTTGACGTTGGGCATGTCGATGCCGCTCTCGATGATAGTGGTGGAAAGGAGCACGTCGTAGTCGTGGTTGGCAAAGTCAATGATGGCCTGCTCGAGTTTTTCGGGAGGCATCTGACCGTGAGCCACCAGCGTGCGGGCATCGGGGACGAGTCGCTTCACCATAGCTTCGAGATTATGGAGCCCTTCAATGCGATTGTTAACGATGAACACCTGGCCGTTGCGAGAAATTTCGAAGTTAACGGCTTCGGAGAGGAGGTCGTCGGTAAGAGTGTCAACCGATGTAATGATGGGGTGGCGGTTGGGTGGGGGAGTCTGGATTGACGATAAGTCGCGGGCACCCATAAGGGAGAATTGGAGCGTGCGTGGAATTGGGGTGGCTGACATTGTGAGGGTGTCGACGTTGACCTTCATTTGCTTTAATTTCTCCTTCACAGCCACGCCGAATTTCTGCTCTTCGTCGACGATGAGCAATCCCAGGTCGTTGAATTTGACGTTTTTGCCGATAAGCTTGTGAGTGCCGATGAGAATGTCGATTTTGCCTTCGGCGAGGTCGGCCAATATTTCGCGGGTTTGTTTGGGAGTGCGGGCTCGGCTCAGATAATCCACTCTGACGGGGAGCTCCTTAAGGCGCTTAGAGAATGTCTGGAAATGCTGATAGGCTAACACAGTGGTAGGCACAAGCACAGCCACTTGCTTCCCATCGGTGGCAGCCTTGAAGGCGGCACGAATGGCAATTTCGGTTTTGCCGAAACCAACGTCGCCACAAATCAGGCGATCCATCGGACGGTCGCTCTCCATGTCGGCTTTAACGGCCTTTGTGGCAGTGAGTTGGTCGGGGGTGTCCTCGTAGATGAATGAAGCTTCGAGTTCGTGCTGCAGATAGCTGTCGGGGGAGAATTGAAATCCCTGCTGATCTTTTCGGGCGGCGTAGAGTTTGATGAGGTCGCGGGCAATATCCTTGAGCTTGGATTTGGTGCGCTCTTTCATTTTGTTCCAGGCACCGGTGCCGAGGCGAGAGATGTTTGGCTCGGCCCCCTCTTTGCCCCGATATTTCGAAAGCTTGTGGAGGGAATGGATTGAAACGAAAATGAAGTCGTTGTTTTTATAGATGAGCTTGATGAGCTCCTGGGGATGTCCGTTGACCGATGTTCGGAGCAGGCCACCGAATTTGCCTATGCCGTGGTCGGTGTGGACAATGTAGTCGCCCGGCTCAATCGATGCCAGCTCTTTGAGCGACATTGCCAACTTGCCGGAGCGGGCGCGGTCGCTCTTGAGCGAGTATTTATGGAAACGGTCGAAAATCTGGTGGTCAGTGAAGTAGCAGTGATGGCCGGCGTTGTCGATGAAGCCTTCGTGAAGGGTGAGGTCAACGTCGGTGAAGTCAAATTGCTCGCCACGGTCGGTGAAAATTGCGCGCAAGCGCTCGGTCTGGCGCGGGGAGTCGGAGAGCAGATACAATGTGTAGCCCTCGGAGCGGAGCTTGGTGAGGGTTTCAGAGATGAGGTCGAAATTCTTGTGGAAAATGCCTTGCGGCGAGCAGTCGTAGTCAATCACCGGAGCAGATGAATCGTGGGGCCGGCGCGAAGCGGTGAAGCTGATTGTGCGGAACTCTTTGAATTTAGCTGCGAACTGCTGAGGGTCAACAATCTGCTTTACGGCATCGGGGTTGCCTTCGTCGGCGAGGAGAGAGCTTTGAGAAAAACCGGCCGCTGCGATTTCGGCAATACGGCCGTTAATGTCAGCCTCGCTTCGGAATGCAATCAGTGTTTTGGAATCAACGAAATCAAGCAAGGAAATGCCATCGGTGGCGGTAGCGATGTTGCAGGAGATAGTGATGGAGTCGTGGCGCGAGCGAGAGAGCTGAGTTTCGATGTCGAAAGTGCGGATTGAGTCGATTTCATTGCCGAAAAAGTCAATACGATAGGGAAGTTCGCTGGAGTAGCCGAAAATATCGAAGATAGAGCCGCGGATTGCGAACTGGCCCGGCTCGTAGACATAGTCGACTTTGTTGAAGCCGTTGTCGAGCAGCCATTGACGTAGAGCCGACAACTGGGTTTCTTTGCCTGCGGTCAGCTGCATGACGGCATCGTCGAGCTCCTGACGGGGCGCCACGCGCTCGGCTAAAGCTTCTGGCGATGTGACGACATAAAGCAGCTTGGGGTCGGAGCCCCATCGGGCGAGAGCTTCAGTGCGCAAAATCTCTGAGGGGGGGTCGATTCGACCATATTTTATGTCGCGCTTATAGGCAGATGGGAAATAGACCACGGCGTCGTCTCCGGCAAGTCGCGACAGGTCGTGATACAGATAGCCGGCGTCGTCGGGATCGGTTCCGACCACAATAACCGGTTGCTTCGGCTTAGGTAAAGAAGCGAGCATCATGGCAGCGGATGAGCCTGCGAGGCCAACGGCGTTGATGTGGCTGAGCTTGCGGTCGGCTATCAAGGCCTTTAGCGCTTTGGAGCGGGCTTGTCCGGGAAAAGTGTCGAGCAGTTGCGAGAGCTTCATTGCCGATAACGGGTCACTGTTTTTGGGCCGAGAGGATTGATTTGACACGCTCGGGGTCGGCCAGAATTGCGGCGGCTTCAATCACCTGCGGGTCGCGGCGAATTGAATATTCGGTGGCGCCTGCAGTGGAGTAGTAGCGGCGCAAAATTTCAGAGCCGAGATATTTTTCTATCTGGGCCCGATTGAGGTCAAGATTTTCGTTGAGGTCGCGGTGGAGCAGAGCGTTGAGATTATCGAGGGTGGCGCTGACGGAGTCGTTGAGATAGCCTTCGTTTTTGAGATTGGTGCGAACGGTAGCGAGCATCTCATCGAGCGCTTTGTCGCTTTTAAACTCGTCGGGGCGAATCGATTGCTTGAAGTCGTTGAAAATCTCGTCGGTAATTACAAATTCGGCAGCGGGAGCAACAGAGTCGTGGAGCGAAGCAAACTTGGTGGCATAGTCAAAGTCCCAGCGGTCGTGCACCACGGTGTAGGTCCTGTCTAT
>CAMWUH010000197.1 GCA_947177325.1 uncultured Bacteroidales bacterium | reverse complement strand
GTGCAAAGATAAGGCAGGGATTTCGGGGAAAAATCACAAAATATCCCCTTTGAGAGGATTTAATAAAAGTTTTTTTCGTTATCTTTGTAGAAAATAAAGATTTTGACCAATGAACCGCATTATTGCAAAAAAACAATTTTCAGAGAAAGTAGTGTGTCTGGAGGTGGAAGCGCCTATGATTGCTCGCTCACGCCGTCCGGGCCATTTCGTAATAGTGATTTGTGGCGAAAAGGGAGAACGCATACCTCTAACGATTGCCGACAGCGATCCGGAGCGTGGCACGATAACGCTGGTGGTTCAAGCCATTGGCCCGTCAACCACTGATATTTGTGCACTCAACCCCGGCGACTATCTCCATGATGTAGTAGGGCCACTCGGTCGCGCGACGCATATTGAGAACTACGGCACGGTGGTGTGCTGCGGCGGTGGCGTTGGCGTAGCACCGTTGCTGCCGATAATCAAGGCTTTGAAGCAGGCCGGCAACAAGGTTGTGTCGGTGCTGGCTGCCCGCACCAAGGATTTGATAATACTCGAAGAGCAAGTTGCAGAATATTCAGACGAACTTATCATCATGACCGACGACGGCTCGTACGGGTCGAAAGGCCTGGTAACCGACGGGGTAGAGTCGGTGATAAATCGCGAGAATGTTGACCTGGTGGTAACGATTGGTCCGGCAGTGATGATGAAATTCGTGTCGCTACTGACCGCGCGCTACAACATTCCAACAATGGCGTCGCTCAACACCATCATGGTTGACGGCACGGGGATGTGCGGTGCCTGTCGAGTGACGGTCGACGGAAGAATGCGGTTTGTATGTGTCGACGGTCCGGAATTCGACGCACACAAAGTTGATTTTGACGAAATGATAATGCGCTTGCGCTCATACAACTAATCAGCACTAACAGATGGAAAACGAAAATACATCAGCACCCCGCGACGCCCAATGGCGCCAAGAACTGCGCGACCAAATGAGCGCAAAAGAGCGCACGGCAATACCCAGAGTGAAAATGCCGGAGCTCCCGGCCGATTATCGCGTCAGATGCAACGAAGAGGTGAATCAAGGCCTGTCGGCCGAGCAAGCCGTGTTGGAAGCGACCCGCTGCCTTGATTGCCCCGATCCGCAATGCATGACCGGTTGCCCGGTGTCAATCAATATTCCCGGCTTTATCAAAAACATACAGCGGGGCGACTTTCAGCAAGCGGCCACAGTGTTGAAAGAAACTTCGGCCTTGCCGGCAGTTTGCGGCCGAGTGTGTCCGCAGGAGCGGCAGTGCGAGTCGAAGTGCATCTATCTGAAAATGAAAAAAGAGCCGGTGGCCATCGGCTATCTGGAGCGTTTTGCCGCCGACGCCCAGCGCCTTTCAGGCGTCAAGGCAGCCCCGCAGAAGCTTGCCCCCAATGGCAAGCGGGTGGCAGTGGTTGGTTCGGGGCCTGCCGGATTGTCGTTTGCCGGCGACATGATTAAGCGAGGCTATGATGTGACCGTCTACGAAGCGTTGCACGAAATCGGCGGTGTGCTCAAATATGGTATTCCCGAATTTCGCCTGCCCAATTCGGTGGTAGAAGCTGAAATCGACACCTTGCGCGAGCTCGGAGTTAAATTCGTAAAAGATTGCGTAGTTGGCAAAACCATATCGAGAGCCGAAATACTCGACGGCGAATTTGCCGGCGTATTTGTGGCCTCGGGCGCAGGCTTGCCCCGCTTTATGGGCATCCCCGGCGAAAATCTCATTAACATACTTTCATCAAATGAATACCTCACCCGCATAAATCTGATGGGCGCGGGCCGTCCCGGCGCCATGACCCCTGTTGCACAAGGGAAACGTATAGCCGTCATCGGAGGAGGAAACACGGCAATGGACTCAGTGCGTACGGCCCGTCGCATGGGAGCGGAGCGCGCCATGATCGTCTACCGACGAGGCGAAGCCGAAATGCCGGCGCGCGCCGAAGAGGTCAAGCATGCCAAAGAAGAAGGTGTTGAATTTTTAACGCTTTGCAACCCTATCGAATATGTGGGCGATGAGCGTGGCCACGTCAAAGTAATGCGCGTGCAACGAATGCAGCTTGGCGAGCCGGATGCTTCGGGGCGCCGTTCTCCCGAGCCGATTCCGGGCGCAATCGACGAAATAGAGGTAGATGTGGTTGTTGTGTCGGTTGGAGTTTCGCCAAATCCTCTCATCCCCGAAACATTCGACGGACTCGAAGTTACCAACCGCGGGACCATCGCCATCGATGCCAATCATTGCTCATCGCTCCCGCGCCTATATGCGGGCGGCGACATAGCCCGTGGGGGCGCCACCGTAATCCTCGCAATGGGGGACGGGCGAGCGGCAGCAGCCTCAATGCATCAAAAGCTATCGGAATAAGCATATCCTTTTAAGTCAGTGCCACTTGATTGAGAGGCACTGACGTTTTTATTTGCTCAAAGTCAATCTATTGCATAACGACTCAACCATTTTATTATCACATAATTATCTTACTTTCGTATGAAAAAATCTTTACTTTTGCTCGCAACAGCCTTCATAGGGCTGACTGCAGCTGCCGCAGAGTATGTTACTGCCGGCGATGGCACTACCTACTCCTTTTCATCGCTTGCCGGCATTGAGGGTTCAAACGTAACCAAAGAGGGCGAAAACACATTCATCGTTAACGATGACTTTACAGTGACTGAAGGTGATAAATTCATCCTCGACCAAGGCGCTACCGTTAAATTTGCCGACGGCGTCAGAATCGACCTTGACGGCACAACCGTGCTCGACGGAGGCGAAAGCCGCACACTCCTCACATCAACTTCGACCAATGCCCATCCCAAAGGTATCTGGGCATCGGGTCCGGATGACCTGACGGTTAAAAACGTTGACTTCGAATATGTAGGCCTTGCAGCCCATAACGCCACATTCAACGAAATCACCAACTGCACGTTTACCAAGGCCAACGGCAAACTCTCATCAGTGGCAGCTCTCAACCTTGCTCAGCTCGGTGCAAAATACCACGTTGCCAACTGTAAATTTACCGAATGTACTTGTCCGGCAATCGGCGCCGGCGCCAATATCCTAACCGAAACCACCATCGAAGATTGCGAACTCTTTGACAACAATACCGACAACACCAACAAACCTCAAATCAACTTCACAGTTGGTGGCGACAAAGATGTTATCATTCGTAACTGCACCATTACCGGCACGGGTCGCGATAAAGTGGGCGGTATAGCAGTGAGCAATATGACAGTTGCCGCAGGAACAAACCGCGTGTATGTTGAAAACTGCCGCATCTCCGAAAACCGCTATGGCATCACAGCTATCGGACCGCTCTATATCGAAATCCGCGATAACGTGCTCCTCAACAACAACCACGATTCTAACCCCATGAGCGGTGGCTCGGGCATCAGCCTCACGGGCTACAACTACGGCCAGGACGGTATAATTTCAGGCAACCACATCGAAGGTCACCTGTGGGGTATCACTCTCATTCAATGTCGCGACATCAACTGCGGTGAAGTTGACAATCCCGACTCTCCCGGTCTGAACGTGTTTAAAGACAATGGAAACAACGGAGTCGCATACGACCTTTACAACAACGGAGCCAACACGGTTTATGCTCAAAACAATACATGGAGCGTAGCCGAACAAACCGAAGCTGAAATCGAAACTGTTATCTATCACAAAAATGATGACTCCAAGCTTGGCGAAGTTATCTTCATGCCTGCTCACGATCCCGACAGCGTTGAAGCTATCGAAGCTGACAACTCAAACGCTCCCGCCGAATATTTCAACCTCCAAGGTATTCGCGTAGATGAGCCCGTCAGCGGCTTATATATTCGTCGCCAAGGTAATCAGGCAACAAAACAGATTATTCGCTAAGTTGCTCTGAACTGACAGGAGTTTTTCCAACTCACCCGAGTATCTGAAAATTTACCCCTGCCATTCCAAGGTTTTTTGGGAATGGCAGGGGTTATTATTTATTATCAGTTGCAGGCCGACCCTACCAGGAGGGGGATGGGCTGATAGAGACGATAGGGGGCTAATAGGGGG
>CAMWUH010000196.1 GCA_947177325.1 uncultured Bacteroidales bacterium | reverse complement strand
TTTGGGAATAAAAAAATGCCAAAATCGCTTGGATTTTAGCATAGAATACGCTTTTCATTATGTAAGTGCATCCCGCCCCGTGCCCATATCGGGCCTCTGCGGAGATATGCATCCGCAAAATTAAAAAATTGTTTTAAAACTACAAAGTCAATATTTGATTTTCTGAAGATTTCTGAAGATCAATGACTAACTTTGCTACAGGAAACAGAGCCATACGATTGCCTTCGCTGCTTTTCGTTTAGAAATAGTTGAGAGTTTTACATAAAGCTCTGAGTATCTGAATGAAATTACTGCAGCGCAGGTTGCTATTGAAGATTAAGACTTGGTCAAATAAGTAAGGCTGTGAAGCACCACTCAATTGAGAGTGACCTTCACAGCCTATATTTATTTATCGGACAGCAATAAACTAAAATACAATCAGAATCAGAGCGTCGTCGGGGAGTTTTTCTCCATCGGCATTTATTATGCTTTGAGCTGTGTTATTTATATGACTGTTGATAAATTCAGAATGGCTGGTTGCGGTCAATGATGAGAAATTTGACTGCTTGTCATTTTCATATTTTTTTATTCTTGCGCTAATGCTATCAAGGTGGAAAGTCCATGTCTGGGGTTTACACTCATCATATTGCATTGTGATAATCTGACGTAATTGAGTATTATCAATGCTATCGGGGCTTTCTAAAAGGAATTTTTCTACGCCATAATAGACTTGCTTGCGATAGGTTGTCAGCTCGGGGAGTTGGTCAATGGAATATTCTGTTACGAGATTAAATTTCTTATCGTCCAAATATTTTTCCAATACGCGACGCACAAAGCATAGAGGAGAAGCGTAGACGCTGTAATCCTCGTTGGGATTGTATTTAACATACTCGCCGTTTTTGTCGATTAACGCAAAGAAGCCATCACCACAAAATTGTTTGTCATTGTCGTAATTTTGGCTATAAACCTGAGTGACTGAAATGGAATCGTTGCTGATGAGAATTCTGAAGTCATCAACAATTAAACCATTATCCTCAGCTCCGGCTTCGGAAATTATATTATTGGAGTTCTCTTGTGTGCGGTTTGAGTTACAACTAAAAGATAGTGTAACGGCAGAGACAAGCGTAAGAACAGATGCTAACTTAGTGATTTTCATGATGAAATCTATGCTATAATGATTGCAAAAACGTTTATGTTGCAAAGTTATGAAAAAATATTTAAAGAGCAATACAATTTTATAACAAAATTTCAAAAAATTATCAAGCGAAGTGAATTTGGAATTTTTATGTTAATTATTTGATTGAATGAGTTCGATTAAATGATGTTGTCCATTAATAGTGGCCACAACTGCTTTAACTCTATCGCCCGATTCAAGATTAGACTGCGGAGGCGATTCTACAGTTATTGAAATATTCTTTTCTGAATTTTCCAATTCCATCTTTCCGTGGGGCATTACTGATATAACATTTAAGAAAATGCGTTTGAAAATTGCCCATCGAGGGGAGGCTGACGCCCGTGCATCAATGATTACATTTTTATTATGATCGCGTTTAAATGTTAGAATAATGATATCGCCGCGTTGCAATGTCGGACCGCCTTCACGTGGTTTATAATTGAAACTGTAGGAATTTAGGAGGTGGTCGATAACATTAACTTTGAATGAAAAGTCATCTCGCATTTCAACTGATTCAATCGCGGTGTTTACTTGAAATGTCGTATCGGTTTCAATTAAAGGGCGTTTGTCTAAATATTGTTTGTTTTGTTCAATGTAATAATGTAATGCTAATGAAACTGCGTCAGCTTTATCCAATCCATTAACGATTTCCTGAATTCTAATGAAAAGGTTGGGGAGCTCTTTCACAGGTGTAGCAGCGAAACAACCTTTCCATGCTTCAAAGAAGCGCTCAAATCGCCAGTTGCCATATCTGCTCATTAAAACTGCCACGAGATTGAGAACATCGCCATGAGAGGGGTCGTAAGAATAATTGCTTAAGAGCTCCTGATAACGAGTAGTCATGTGCCACATCTCATTAAAGGCTGCGTTTTGCGCAGCATCAAGAATGGTCCAATAAGCTGCGTCGCGCATTTGAGAGATTATACTGCGAAATGAGGGAGTCGGCAGTTTCGCGCTATGGGCAATTTCCTTTAAATTGACTTCGTAGTGGCTTTTCAGAAATTGACCGGTTGTCTGTTTTAGTATTTCTTTGTTTTCAAAGTAAATAGCGCCAAATCGGGCGGAAAACATTGAGATAAAAACAGGGAGATTGAAATCAGAATCGAAATTTGCGAGCTTAAAAACAAAATGCGAGAAAGTGGTGTGAATGTCAGTTGCATCGTCAGTCAACGGCAACTGAAGATATAGATGGAGCAGATTCCGGATTTTTCTCCCTATTGCTGAATTATAAGGCTCGGAGAGGAGTAACTGTATTCGGTTTTTAAGAATACAAGCCGATTTTTTAGCATGTTCGGGCATCAACCGGCCGTCAACAATAGGTTGATAGATCAGAGCAACCGCTTGCTGAGAGGTTGATCTGTCAAACGACAATTGGAATGCCTCCGATATATTATAAGCAGGATTTGACATTGAAGATGCCGATGTGAATGTAAAACATAAAAAAAGGAAGAGGAGTTGTCAAGGTTTACTTAACTTCTCGCTCTTCCCAAAAAAGAATCCACATCAAAGGATGCGATGAAACTCCGATATGACAGGATTTGAGTGCTCACCGCTCTTTGTAATCCGCCATGCAAGGCGCTATTCCAAAGGAAGTCACCGCAACCTATGCGCCTTCAAAACTGAAGGGGGGCACGCCATTGAGCGGCTAAGCTTGTCTCGGCATTTCATGTAAATTTGAAGAGTTTCCCAATCTACTTTGATGTGGAGGGGAATTACAATGTTCGCTTTCTTTAGTAACACAAAGATAATTCAAAATGTTTAATAAAACAACAAAATCCGGTTTTTTTCAAAAAAATATTTTACCGAATAAAATAGCAACAATTGAGCGATTAATTAGCAATAAATCAAATTGTTAAAGTTACTAACCCTGTTTTGACGTAAAATTAATATCAGTTTTTTAAGCCGGAAATGTGGTTAGTTGATTAATTTTTCCTAATTTTGTGTTTATTAACACAATTATTCAACAACTCTATCATATTAAGATTTTAAATAATCATTAATTTGTCATGATAAAGGCAGCTCTGGCAAAGGTAATAAGTGAGGATTTGGCCGACGTATGGTCAATCCTTGACAACGAAGAAAAGCGATTGATTACTGATGCTTTCGTTATACAAAATTTTAAGAAAAACCAAATCATATATGCTGAGGGTGAGGAACCGGAGTATTTATGGTGTTTGCTTAAGGGAAAGGTCAAGCTCTTTAAAGATGGAGTTGGTGGCAGGGCACAAATTTTACGCTTGATGCGCCCGGTTCAGTATTTTGGTTACCGAGCCTATTTTGCAGAGGAAGCCTACGTGTCGAGTGCAGGAGCATTTGAGCCGTCAACTTTAGGTGCTTTACCAATGAGCTTGGTTTATCAACTAATACAAAAGAATAATAAACTGGCATTATTCTTTATAAGTGAGCTGTCAAAAAATTTGGGTGGGAGCGACACAAAGATAGTAAATCTTACACAAAAGCATATCCGCGCGCGATTGGCTGAAGCACTGATAGTGCTGAAGGACAATTATGGATATGAAGCAGATGGTCAAACATTAAATATATTTATGGCTCGTGAAGATTTGGCAAATTTGTCTAATATGACTACCTCAAATGCAATACGTACTCTGTCGGGATTTGTTACTGAAAAAATCTTGATTGTTGACGGTAGAAGAATTAAGATTTTGAATGAAGCCCAACTTCGCAAAATCTCAAAATTCGGCTAAATCAATTTTTAATAACACGCAGGGGCGGTGAACTTCATTTTGTTCACCGCCCCTGCGTGCTGATTAAGACCCGGTTACCCAATATTTGTTAATACTGAGGACGCATATCGCCGATAGATTTTTGACTTGTGATGAAGGAGCGTAGCCGTAGCTACGTGACTGAGGAACAAGGCAAAAAGCACCGGTGAGATGCGGTGGTAAGG
>CAMWUH010000195.1 GCA_947177325.1 uncultured Bacteroidales bacterium | reverse complement strand
ACTTTTGATACCATGATAAACCAATTGTGAATAGTAGTTCTTTTTGACGACATTTTTTTGGAGCGGTGAATCGCTGATTGGGGTGCCGGGCATGAGAGCCGGGCGCCCCTTTCCTATAATGTAATGCGTGATCCTCAATAAGCTACCGGAGGGTGGGTAATACATATAAAAAGATCGGCCGATTCGCGGGGAATCAGCCGAGCTTTGTAAGTTGCCTTGGAAGGATTCGAACCCTCACAGGCGGAACCAGAATCCGACGTGCTACCATTACACCACAAGGCAATTCAGAATGTGCAAATCAAGCTTTTCGCTTAATTCGAGTGCAAATTTAGCAGTTTTTTCATTACCTGCAAAATATTTAATTGATTTTTTGAGAAACGAATTTCAATATCAATTATTCAATGGCTAATAGGGGAGGGGTAAGTAATTATCAGTCAATTTCTTATGAAAAACATTTGTCATTGTTTAACTTAGTTGTTAATTTTGTTGTTGTAAATATAAATGATATCAACAACTAATTATCAACAACTCAACATCAGAAATATGTTTATAGCTTCTCTCAAACGCAAAGAAAATATCGCCGAATATTTAATATATATGTGGCAAATAGAAGATATCATCCGAGCTAATGATTTTGATATCGAAAAAATCAAAGCCAACGTAATCGATAAGTTTGGTTTGAATGAGCAACAACGCAAGGAAATGACCGAATGGTATGAGTCGCTTATCGACATGATGCGTCGTGAAGACGTTGTTAATAAAGGACATTTACAATTAAATAAGAATATATTAAATCAGCTTGTTCAGCTCCATCAGGCCCTCTTGAAAGACCCGCGTTTCCCCGAATATTCAGCGGAGTTTTACAAAGCACTTCCATTCATTGTAGAACTTCGGGCTAAAGCCGGTGATGAGCCCGCCGGCGAGATTGAAACTTGCTTTAATGCACTTTATGGCATGTTGATGCTCCGATTGAAAAGCAAGGAAGTTAATCCTAATACGGAAAATGCTATAAAACAAATTTCCAAACTGATAGCTATGCTGAGCGCCTATTTTAAACTTGACGAAAACGACCAACTTTATAAAGAAGATGGCAGTGTAGCTTCCTTGTCGACACCTCAAAAAGAGAAAAACTATGTCATTGAAGACGCTGAAATTGAAGAAGAGTCACAGAACTAATCATTAACGTGAATTCTCTAATTGGAGCTCAGAAATATCAGCAAAATTATAGGAATTTAAATGCCGAATAATTTAACACTAAATTTCGGAATCAGGCATATTTTTTTGCTGAAAGTTGCTGATAATTAAAAGTTTTTTCGTAAATTTGCGCAGAAATTTTGTTTGGTTGCCATGTTGTAGGTGGCAACTTATTGATAAACACTAAATTAACACATGATTAACATTACATTCCCCGATAATTCGGTGAAACAATTTGAAGCAGGTGTTACACCTCTTCAAATAGCTGAAAGCATCAGCCCCAGACTTGCACAGGATGTGCTTGCCGCTCAAGTTAATGAACAGGAATGGGACTTGACCCGTCCAATCAACGAAGATGCTTCGTTGAAACTCTTTAAATGGGATGACCCCGAAGGCAAGCACGCTTTCTGGCACAGCTCGGCACACCTTTTGGCTGAAGCGCTTCAAGAGTTGTATCCCGGTGTGAAATTCGGCATCGGTCCGGCTATTGAAAACGGCTTTTATTATGACATAGATCCTAACGGCCACTCAATCACAGCTGCTGACTTCCCTAAAATTGAAGCAAAAATGCTTGAACTTGCTCAACGCAAGGAACCCATAGTCAGAGCCGACATCTCTAAAGCCGATGCCCTAAAAATGTTTGGCGAAAGAGGTGAAGAGTATAAGTGTGAACTCATCTCAGAGCTTGAAGATGGTCATATCACAACATATACTCAAGGCGCTTTTACCGACCTTTGTCGTGGCCCGCATATTCCAACAACAGCCCCAATTAAAGCTGTAAAAATCAATTCGCTCGCCGGTGCTTATTGGCGCGGCGATGAAAAACGCAATCAACTCGTCAGAGTTTATGGCATCACTTTCCCCAAGAAAAAAATGCTTGATGAGTACATTGCTCTAATGGAGGAAGCAAAAAAACGCGACCATCGTAAACTCGGCAAAGAGATGGAATTGTTTGCCTTTTCACAAAATGTAGGTGCAGGTTTGCCCTTATGGCTTCCCAAAGGCACTGCATTGCGCGACCGCTTGGAACAATTCCTCCGCAAAATCCAAAAACAATATGGCTACCAGCAGGTAATCACCCCGCACATCGGCAACAAGATGCTCTACGTTACCTCAGGCCACTATGCAAAATACGGCAAAGATTCATTCCAACCCATCCACACTCCCGAGGAAGGGGAAGAATATTTGCTCAAACCAATGAACTGTCCCCACCACTGCGAAATTTTCAAAGCATTTCCCCGCTCTTATCGCGAGTTGCCTTTGAGATTAGCAGAATTCGGCACAGTTTATCGCTACGAACAGAGTGGCGAACTCCATGGTCTGACTCGCGTAAGAGGATTCACTCAAGACGATGCTCACATCTTCTGTGCTCCTGACCAAATCAAAGATGAGTTCTTGAAAGTAATGGATATCATATTCTACATTTTCAAAGCCCTCAAATTTGACAATTTTGAAGCCCAGATTTCACTGCGCGACCCCAACAATAAAGAAAAATATATCGGTAGCGACGAAAATTGGCATCTTGCTGAAACTGCCATTATCGAAGCATGCGAAGAAAAAGGCCTCAAAGCACGCAAAGAGCTTGGCGAAGCTGCATTCTACGGACCCAAACTTGACTTCATGGTTAAAGACGCAATCGGTCGTCGTTGGCAGCTTGGTACAATTCAGGTCGACTACAACCTCCCGGAGCGCTTCCAATTGGAATATACCGGTGCTGACAACCAGAAACATCGCCCGGTGATGATCCACCGTGCTCCCTTCGGTTCAATGGAACGCTTCGTGGCAGTTCTGCTGGAACACACCGCCGGCCGTTTCCCCTTGTGGCTTGCACCCGAGCAGGCAGTTATTCTTCCCATCAGCGAGAAATTCAATGACTACGCCTACGAGGTTGCGAAAGAACTTCAAAAAAGCGATATTCGCGTGGAAGTTGATGACAGAAATGAAAAAATCGGCAAGAAAATCCGTGAAAGCGAGCTTCGCCGTGTGCCATATATGCTCATTGTTGGAGAAAAAGAAGCAGAAAATGGTGAAATTTCTGTAAGAAAACAAGGCGAAGGTGATAAAGGTACGATGAAAATTGCTAACTTTGCCGAACAATTGACTCAAGAAGTCAACAATATGATTAATCAATAAACCCCTTAAATGGAGAAAAAAACCAACAACACCCCCCAACAGCGCCCTGCCGGAGCTCCACAACGCCCGCAATTCGGCGCTAACCAGCCCCGTCAGCAAGCACCTGCAGGCCCTCGCAGAGGCACTAATCCCCGTGGCCCTCGCGAAGCCCAAAAAGAACAGCATGCTATCAACGAGCGCATCCGAGCTCATGAAGTCAGGGTTGTTGGCGACAATGTCCCCAACGGTGTTTATTCGATTGAACAAGCATTGAAAATGGCCGATGACGAGGGTCTCGACTTGGTTGAAATCTCTCCTAACGCCGAGCCCCCTGTTTGCAAAATAATCGATTATTCTAAATTCCTTTATCAGCAAAAGAAACGCGCCAAAGAGCAAAAAGCCAAACAAACCAAAGTAGTAGTCAAAGAAATCAGATTCGGACCTCAAACCGATGACCACGACTACAACTTCAAGCTCAAGCATGCAATCAGCTTCCTCCAGGAAGGCTCAAAAGTTAAAGCCTATGTTTTCTTCAAAGGACGCTCGATTCTTTTCAAAGAGCAAGGCGAAGTGTTGCTGCTCCGTTTTGCCAATGACTTGGAAGAATATGGCAAAGTTGAGCAAATGCCCCTGCTTGAAGGCAAACGCATGATTATCATGCTCACCCCCAAAAAGAAATAAAAAAGCCACGAGATGGCCCCATAAATACATTAATTAATTAAATTTTCACAACAAAATGCCAAAGGTTAAAACTAACTCCGGTGCCAAAAAGAGGTTCGCCCTTACCGGATCAGGAAAGATCAAG
>CAMWUH010000194.1 GCA_947177325.1 uncultured Bacteroidales bacterium | reverse complement strand
GACTATATTTCTATTACTTTCCGATTCCAGCAGCTTCTCGGCGATTTTAAGGAAGGTAATTATCCTACCCTTCCTGCCGATGAGCAAGAAGCACTGCTCCAACAATCCATTGCGACAATCGAGGAAGTAAAACGTCTTAACCCGCAAGTCAACAAAGTGCTTGTGACCTCTGACAGTCGCCGACTGCTTGATGCAGCATCAAAGTTGCCCTACGTCTACATAATCCCCGGCGAGTTACTCCACATGTCTTATACCGACGGACATGAAAATGAACTTAACCATCTCAAAGCGTTCCTCGACTTTTTCATGATTGCCGGAGCCCAAAAGGTTTATTTCGCCAAAGCCCCGTGTATCTACGGTAGCACATTTGCATTGACAGCCGCAAAAGTAAGCGATGCGCCTTACGAAGAAATTGACATAAAATAATTTTTCTCACTAATCTTCAGCAACCTAATTATGAACGTTTTACCTACCGACATAGAAGGAGTCGTAATCATTGAGCCGAGAATCTTCACCGATTCGCGCGGCTACTTTTATGAAAGCTACTCCAAGCGTGAATTTGACGAAAAAGTCAGGCCGGTTGATTTTGTGCAAGATAATCAGTCGATGTCAACCAAAGGGGTTGTGCGCGGGCTCCACTTCCAAGCTCCACCCTTCACCCAAAGCAAATTAGTCAGATGCGTAAAAGGTTGTGTAATGGACGTGGCTATCGACATCCGCAAAGGGTCGCCCACTTATGGCAAGGCCGTGTCAGCTATCCTTTCCGAGGAAAATCAGCGCCAATTTTTCGTGCCCCGTGGCTTTGCCCACGGCTTCGCCGTTATCAGCGATGTAGCTGTGTTTCAATATAAATGCGATAACTACTATAACCCGCAATCCGAAGGGGGCATCTCAATCAACGACACCGACATTGAGATAGAGTGGCCTTTTGACTTATCTGAGGCCGTGCTCTCTGACAAGGACCTGCGCCACGGCCTTCTCAAAGACCTCGACTCCCCATTTGATTTCAACGCAGACCTCTATTAACTATGAATATATTAGTCACCGGCGCCAACGGCCAGCTTGGCAATTGTATTCGCAACGCTGCAGCCAATTCGCCCCACAACTACCATTTCACCGACGTCAACGAACTTGACATTACCAACGCTGATGCCGTCAGTCACTTCGTCAAATCCAACGACATCAACGCAATTATCAACTGCGCCGCGTTTACTAACGTCGATGCGGCTGAAACCAACGTCGATTTAGCGCGCCTGCTTAACGCAACTGCCGCCAACAATCTGGCACAGGCGGCCAAGAGCAACGATGCTGCGCTGATACATATTTCCACCGACTACGTGTTTGGTGGCAACCAAGGCAATACCCCCCGTCGCGAAGATGACCCTACAAATCCTACTGGCGTCTACGGTGTCACTAAACTCGAAGGCGAGAAGATGATAGCGCAAAGCGGTTGTCGATATCTGATTTTCCGCACTGCCTGGCTGTATTCTGAATATGGCAAAAATTTTGTCAAGACGATGCTCAACCTTACTGCCACCCGGCCCGAGTTGAAAGTTGTCTTTGACCAGGTTGGCTCGCCCACCTATGCTCAAGACCTCGCCAACACTATCATTGCAATCATAGATAGCAATAAGATTGATGGCAACGAGGGCATTTACCACTTCTCTAACGAAGGTGTTTGCTCATGGTTTGACTTCACCAAATCCATAGCAAAGATGGCCGGCAACACCAATTGCGACATTCAACCCTGCCACTCCTCGGAGTTCCCCTCGCCGGTAGAGCGTCCGGCCTACTCGGTGCTCGACAAAACCAAAGTCAAAGAAACGTTTGGTATCACAGTGCCCTATTGGGATGACTCGCTACAAACTTGCATCCGCAATTTAGAAGAAACTAACTAATCAGCATAGCCCTTAAGGACTTCAATCATGAAAAAATATCTCGTTACCGGCGGCGCCGGATTTATCGGAGCTAACTTCGTAAAGTATCTTTTGAAAACCCACCCCGGCAAAGTAGAAATTCTCATTCTCGATGTTTTGACCTATGCCGGCAACCTTATGACCATTGCCGAAGAGCTGAAGTTGCCTAACGTTAAATTTGTCAAAGGCGACATCGGCGACCAGGAATTAGTCGACCGCCTGATGAAAGAATTTGACCCTGATTTTGTAGTCAACTTTGCCGCCGAAAGCCACGTTGACCGCTCCATCACCCATCCGCGCCTGTTTCTGGAAACCAACATCCTCGGCACCCAGTCAATGCTTGAAGGCGCCCGCCGTGCATGGTTTGAGAGTAACGACGAGCATGGTCGTCCTCGCTATAAAGAGGGTAAGAAATATCTGCAGATTTCAACCGATGAAGTCTACGGCTCGCTCGCCAAAGATTTTGACCAACCGGCTGAGTTGCATCTCGACGACGACGTCAAACGAGTAGTTGAAGGGCGCACCGATCTGAAAACATTCGGTAAAGAATTCTTCACCGAAACCACCCCCATGGCTCCCCGGTCCCCCTATTCAGCCTCTAAAACTTCCGCTGATATGCTTGCTATGGCCTATCACGAAACCTACGGCCTCCCAATCAACATAACACGCTGCTCCAACAACTACGGTCCATATCACTTCCCCGAAAAGCTCATTCCGCTGATTATTAAGAACATTCTCGAAGGAAAACCTTTACCCGTCTACGGCAAAGGCGACAACGTGCGCGATTGGCTTTACGTTGAAGACCATGCAAAAGGCATCGACATGGTGCTTCGCAAAGGTCGTATCGGCGAAATCTACAACATCGGCGGCTTCAACGAAGAGTCTAACATCAACATCGTTAAGCAAGTTATCGCGCTCATCCGCCGCATCATGGAGGAAGAGCCCGAGCGTCAGGCTTTGCTCAAATGTAAAGTAGAGGATATCAACGAAGGCTTGATTAAATTTGTAACCGACCGTCCCGGCCACGACATGCGCTACGCAATCGACCCCCACAAGATTGCCACCGAACTCGGTTGGTGGCCCGAAACTCCATTCACCAAAGGCATTGAGAAAACAGTGCGTTGGTATCTCGACAATCAGAAGTGGGTCGACAATGTGGCCTCCGGTGATTATCAGAAATATTATGAAACTCAATATGGCAATCGCTGATTGCCGTTTTAAACGTGACTCTTAAAAAACGATGAAAGGCATAGTTTTGGCCGGTGGCTCCGGCACCCGTCTCTACCCCATCACCAAAGGCATATCCAAACAGTTGATTCCCGTTTATGACAAACCGATGATATATTACCCTATCTCGGTGTTGATGCTCGCGGGCATTAGAGATATCCTCATCATTTCAACCCCCGACGACCTGCCGATGTTCCGCCGGTTGCTCGGCTCAGGCAGCGACCTCGGCGTTAACTTCTCTTATGCCGAGCAACCTCGCCCCGAAGGGTTGGCACAAGCATTCATCATCGGTCGCGAATTTATTGGCGACGACTCTGTCTGCCTTGTTCTGGGCGACAACATCTTCTATGGTCAAGGCTTTGTCGGCATGCTTAAAGATGCCGTCAAGATTGCTCAGGAGCGCAACGAAGCCACCGTTTTTGCCTACCCCGTCAAAGATCCTGAACGCTACGGCGTAGTGTCGCTCGACGCCTCTAACCATGCCACCAAAATCGTTGAAAAACCCGCTAAACCTGAAAGCGACCTTGCCGTGGTGGGGCTTTACTTCTACCCTAACGATGTGGTCGATATCGCCGCCGCCGTTAAGCCCTCGGCCCGAGGCGAGTTGGAAATAACTTCGGTCAACGAAGCTTATCTCAACATGAAGCGGCTCTGCGTTAAATGTTTTGGCCGTGGATTTGCATGGCTCGACACCGGCACTATCGACTCTCTCATGGAGGCTTCTGACTTTATTGCCGCCATTGAAAAGCGTCAAGGCTACTATGTTGCAGCGCTCGAGGAAATAGCTTATCGCAACGGCTACATCTCTGCTGAAAAGCTGATAGAGATTGCCCGGCCAATGGAGAAAAACGACTATGGCCGTTATCTCATCGCACTGGCTAATAAAAAATAATATTTCTACTCTTCGCCGGCTTTATGAATCCCTTGTCCATCTCCTTGCCCGAATTAGTTGACCTCCCTCGTATCCTTGACCGCCGAGGCAACTTGTCGTTCATT
>CAMWUH010000193.1 GCA_947177325.1 uncultured Bacteroidales bacterium | reverse complement strand
AAACGTGGAGAAGCGCTTAACACCTGTTTAAGCGCTTCTTTTTTTTGGGTCAATGAAAAAAAGGTTGTTAAATTTGAAAGAGGTCGGTAGATATTCTTTGTTTGCTCAACATCGTCCACACTTTCAGCGTGGACTCACTGCTTACAGGCAGCCTTAGACCTCTGGTTGCACACGAAGTTTCACATAAACGTAGCTACTGCGCAGCTCAATGTGAAGACAAATTCTTTACACGGTTTTTTTTATTGTGGTAACTGCATTATGGAGCCTTTGCAAGGGATTAGCGACAATGTCTTACCACGGAATTGCAGGGGAGCATATAAGGGGATGGGGTATGGGCAAAAAAAAATTGATTGTCGTCACGACAACCAATCTTAGTTAACCTTAAATCTAATACCATGAAAAACACGATGCAAAGTTAAGGCTTTTTTTTGAGTTGTCAAGAGATTGGATGTAAAAAAGTGTGCCTGTTAACACAATTTAACATCAAAATGCGTGTTTTTAGTCAAAATCATTGCTTTTTGGTGGGATTTCGGTGCATCGGTGGCAAAATGACATCGCTAAATATACCGTTAATGTGGTATTGCGTTGAAGGTAATTAACCTCTAACTTTGCATCATCAACTAAAACACATAATAACTATGGCAAAAATTTATGACTCATTGACCGAGCTGATTGGAAATACACCGCTGCTCCGTCTGAAAAAAATCGAAAAAGAAAATGATCTCAAGGCTCGCTTGCTGGCTAAGGTGGAATTTTTCAACCCCGGAGGTTCGGTCAAAGATCGCATCGCTTTCCGCATGATTGAAAATGCAGAACGCGAAGGACTCCTCGCTCCCGGCGCTACCATTATCGAGCCTACGAGCGGCAACACCGGTGTAGGTCTTGCTTGGGTTGCAGCTGTTAAAGGCTACAAACTCATTCTGACAATGCCCGAAACCATGAGTGTTGAGCGCCAGAACCTGCTCAAAGCACTCGGCGCAACGCTTATCCTCACCCCTGGCAGCGAGGGGATGAAAGGAGCAATTAAACGCGCCAACGAGCTTAAGGAGGCGACTCCCGGTTCATTCATTCCTCAGCAATTTGAAAATCCGGCCAATATTGAAGCTCACTATCTGACGACAGCCGAAGAAATCTGGCGTGACACCGATGGCGAAATTGACATGCTCGTGGCAGGCGTGGGCACCGGAGGTACACTCTCCGGCACTACCAAGCGCCTCAAAGAGTTAAAGCCTGATTTGAAAGCCGTGGCCGTTGAACCGGAATCATCGGCTGTTTTGTCGGGCCACAAACCGGGCCCTCACAAAATCCAAGGTATCGGCGCCGGTTTCGAACCTGCTAATTTCAAGCGTGAACTAATTGATGAAATCGTGGCGGTCGCCGATAATGATGCCATCAAAACTTCGCGCAACCTGGCTCAGAAGGAGGGTCTGTTGGTAGGCATCTCAGCGGGGGCAGCCGTATACGCTGCCATCGAGGAAGCACACAAGCCCGAAAACGAAGGGAAAACCATCGTTGTAATTCTCCCTGACACCGGTGAGCGTTACCTCTCAACCGTGCTCTACGCCTTCGACACCTATCCCATCGACTAACCGTCAATGCAACAAAGATTTGGCGGTGTGTCATAATAGGCCATCTGTGTCGTTGCTTTCGGGGTTCGGACTCAGTCACATACTTATGTATGCTCCTATCGTCCTCATCCTCAGCGCCTAACATCTGACCTATTCTAACGCACCTTAAGAGGCTATGCCAAAATTTTGAATTTTGGCATAGCCTCTTAATAACCACAATCAACAAGAATTGTGGCAAAAGATTGCAAATATCGGCTTTCGACCGTATATTTGCAGAAAATTCAGATTGTAAATCAAATCTAAAAACATCATAGTATGACCCGGAAACGCAAAACGATTATTATAGTCTCTATAGTTGGCGCTGTAGTTGCCACAATTACGCTTTTAGTGATTGTCGGAATTTTTTTGTTTGGGGTGTTTGTGACTGTAGCAATAGGAGGTGAGGATTCGGGCACTCCCTCAAAGGTGGAGTATCACACGGCCGACGATCTGTATCGCATCACCAATATACGGTTTCCTGAAGTGGAATTAGCCGATTCGTCGTATTACGACAGCTTTTCTTATCAAGGAACGACTGAGAAATTTGTGTTGAAAAATCGTGAAGAGATGAGTGCCGTAATTGCCGAAATTCAGGATAAACTCTCTCCCGATTCAATTTATTGGACTGTCACCGACAGCACTTACAGATATTATTTTTATCCCGAAGAACCGATTAATCGACCTGAAGGGAGCGGTTGGCGATTAACAGAAGATGGAACTCCCGATTGGGATGGTTCATTTATAGAAATGATTGTTCCGCAGCAAGGCGACACTATCACATTGAAATACGGCTGGTGCCGATAGCCGGGTCTAAATATAGTATTCGATGGGGTCGGCGAGGCCTGAGCGCAAGGCTATGAGGGTGGCTTCGTAGGCAGTGTTGACCTGTAGCTTGCGGAAAATGTTTTTCTTGTGGGTGATGATAGTGTTGACGCTTGAGATGCGCTCGGCGGCTATCTCTTTGGCCGAGAGTCCGCGAGCTATGAGAATGAGGATTTCGCGCTCGGTTGGGGTGAGGAGCGTTACGGGGTTAGTAGCGGCGGGGACGCCTGCAGTCGACTGTGCTCTGCATGCCACGGCCGGGTGGATATAGTGATGTCGTTTTGATATGGAGTCAATGGCCTGGAGAGTTTCGTTGCGTTGCGAGGCCATGGTGATAATGCTGACGTTGGGGATCGGGGCAAGAGAAATAGCCATGGCGCGTTGTGGCTCGTCTATAATCAGCAGAAAGTGGGCTTCGGCAAATCGCTGGGCCATAAAGTCTATTTCGGAAAGAGAGATGAGCCCGGAAAGATGAGGGCAGAGAGCAACTACGGCGTAAGGCTTTTCAAGCAGGGCGGCTACGAGTTGTTGCTTTGAGTCGATGTTGACCGTCGCGTAGCCGCGCTCGGCAGCGATGGTGTCAAGACCAACGGCCACCAGATAGTGATGAATGGCGTTAAGCAGGAGTTTGGGAAAGTTGGGAGTGGACATTAATCGGCTCGGATTTTTCCAGTGAATAAAAAAAGAAAGAGCGTCAGAAAGCCGTGATTGGCAGTGACGCTCTTTCAATGAGTTTAGTTGATTATTTGTCGGCAATGAGGTCGTCGCCGGTCATTTCGGCAGGTTGTTGCAAGCCCATGATGTGGAGAATTGAGGGAGCAACGTCGGCCAGAATGCCGTTTTTGACTTTTGCGTCTTTGTTGTCGGTAACGTAAACGAAGGGTACGGGGTTGAGCGAGTGGGCGGTGTTGGGAGTGCCGTCGGGATTGACTGCGTTGTCAGCATTGCCATGGTCGGCGATGATGATAACTTCATAGCCGGCAGCTTTTGCTGCTTCCACTGTATCTTTAACGCAGTTGTCGATGGTCTCGACAGCTTTTTCAATGGCTGAGTAAACGCCGGTGTGGCCCACCATGTCGCCGTTGGCATAGTTTACGACAATGAAATCGTATTTGTCGGCTTTGATTGCGTCGACCAATTTGTCTTTCACTTCGTAGGCGCTCATTTCGGGCTTGAGGTCGTAGGTAGCCACTTTGGGCGAGGGCACGAGGATGCGGTCCTCACCGCCGAAAGGTTCTTCACGACCACCGTTGAAGAAGAATGTAACGTGGGCGTATTTCTCGGTTTCGGCAATGTGGAGCTGGCTCTTGTCGAGGCTTGAGAGGTATTCGCCCAGAGTGTTGCCGACGTTTTCTTTGTCGAAGAGGATGTGAACGCCGGTGAAAGATGAGTCGTAGGGGGTCATGCAGTAATATTGCAGGCCGGGGATGGTGTGCATACCCTCTTCAGGCATGTCGTGCTGAGTGAGCACCACTGTAAGCTCTTTAGCGCGGTCGTTGCGATAGTTGAAGAAGATAACGCAGTCGTCGGGTTTGATAGTGCCGTCGACGGTAGAGTTGTTGATGGGTTTGATAAACTCGTCTGTGACGTCGTTATCGTAAGACTCTTGCATTGCGGCTATCATGTCGGTTGCTTGCTCACCTTTGCCATCTACGAGGAGGTCGTAGGCAACTTTAACGCGGTCCCAGCGTTTGTCGCGGTCCATAGCGTAGTAGCGGCCGATG
>CAMWUH010000192.1 GCA_947177325.1 uncultured Bacteroidales bacterium | reverse complement strand
CCTTTGCTATCCATGCGCTCGATTCAGCGGGTGACGAGGCGATAGGTTGCTCCGTTGGAAATTACCGGATAGACTTGCAGCCCGTAGTGACGCTCTGCTGCCGGACCGCTCAGAGGTGCGCCATGATTGGCCCCGAAAATATCGTAGGTAGAGCCACACACGGGGCAACGGGCATTGAAGGCTTCAGGGTCGACTTGAATACGGATATCCTGCTTACACTCAACGGGGCAGGAGAGGTCGTAAGCAACAGGGTCGGCTGAAAGGTCGGTACAAAGCAATACTCCGCCATAGCCCGAAGCGCTTTGTACGCTCCAGGGATAGCCGGCGGGCATGCGCGTGTTCTTATGGAATATACGATAGTCGGCAGCTCCGCTAACTCCGTAGGTGATCCATTCTGCCTGGGAGTTGAAGGGGATGTAGACATTAAAGGGGGGTATGCGGTCGTTGTCGACCGACTCACATCCTGACAAAAAGCCGACGAGCATCGCCACAACCGAGGTTGTCAGCAATGCTCGCTTTATCGATTGAAAGTTGATCATCGAACAGTTAACATTCAAATGTAAAAAGACTTCATCCAAACGGCTCAGCCGAGAAGTTTGGAGAACATATCGCCGAAGCCGTCGGCGGCTTTTTGCAGCTTCGGGCCAACGAAGGGGCGAACCATCATTGGCAAGTCAATATCGAAAGCTGCGCTGAGCTCGGTTTTCTCTCCACCATCAAAGGGGGCGAAATTAACTATGATTTTTGCCGCGATCGGAGAATTGGCTGCGGCGTAAACCACTTTGTTAGGGCAATCGCGCTCCACCACTTCCAGGCGCATAGGGCCAACCTGAGGGGTGACAATAGTGATGGCATCGGGCTCGAAGTTTACTTCGCCAAGCTGCTGACGCTGCTCCTCGGGCAGAGCGTCGAAGCGCTCTTTGAGGCGGGTGAGGTCAGCAAAAAAGTCGTAGGTCGACTCGGGTGCGCGATTGATTATTGAGGCTTTGCCTGAATAGAGTGACATATCTGCTCGCTTTTAGTTAGCTTTTACTTTAGCGGGAACCCAATTGGCGGGGTCTTCACGCCATTTGGCGAGTGTGGCCACGTCGGCAGGGCGAATGTAGTCGATTGCGAGGGCGGCATCGAGCATAGCCGAATAGTTGCTGAGAGTGATGAGTTTCACTCCGGCCTCTTTGAATTTTTCAATTGCAACGGGGAATTGGTAGGTGAAGATTGCCACCATACCCACAACCTCACATCCGGCCTGACGAATAGCCTCAACAGCTTTGAGCGATGAACCGCCTGTTGAAACAAGGTCTTCAACTACCACCACTTTAGAGCCGGGTTGGAGATTGCCTTCGATTAGATTTTCCAGGCCGTGGTCTTTGGGGGTTGAGCGAACATAAACGTAGGGGAGCAGCAATTGGTCGGCAACTAACGCACCTTGGGCAATAGCACCGGTAGCCACACCGGCAATGGCTGTGGCTTCAGGGAAGTTTTCAAGAATCAAGCGAGCGAGCTCTATCTTGATAAACGAGCGAACTTCAGGATAAGAGAGAGTTTTGCGGTTGTCGGTGTATATGGGTGAATTCCAGCCTGAGGCCCAGGTAAAAGGCATTTCGGGTTGGAGCTTGATTGCACTGATTTGGAGGAGCTTTTCAGCAAGGAGTTTTTCTACTTTTTCCATTTTACTGAGAAATTGAATGATTGAAATGAAGGGTTGGCAACGCCATTTTCAGGCGATAGCCAAAAATCATCACAAAGGTAGCATTTTTTATCAAATAGTTTATCATAACATGGCATTTTTTTGCTAACTTTGAGGTCAAAACCGTAAAGAAATGATAAAATCAATATATAAATATGTGGTGGCCGCAGCTATCAGCATTATTGCAACTTGCTCGGCATCAGCCGTTTCTCCCCACACGGGCGAATCAATCAACTATCGGGTGATGTATAAATGGGGCTTGGTCAACAAACAGGCCGGCACGGTTAATCTTTCAGTGAAGCCGGGACCTACGGCCGGCGAGTTTACCGGACTGCTCACAGCCAAATCAGCTCCTTGGGCCGACAAACTTTACAAAGTCCGTGACACATTGCGGGGCAACATCAACCGAGCCACCCTTGAGCCCTCGATATATGAGAAAATTTCACACGAAGGGAGCGATCACCGCCACGACGTAGTGAAATACTCTCGCAGCGGCTCCACCGTCAAGGCCCATTGCACGCGCACAAAGCTCGATGGCAAAGGCAATGTGAAGGAAACCGCTGAAATCGACCTCGAAGCGTCGGGCCTCACCATCGATATGCTCTCGGCGTTCTATTACATGCGCTCCATCAATTATAACAAGATGACGACCGGCGAATCAATAACCATCAACGTGTTCTCCGGAAAGCGCAAGGAATTGCTGACAATCACCTACGACGGCACCGAGACCATTGAACTTGACAATAAGCAGGTTAACACAATCCACATCCGTTTTAAATTCACCGGCAAAGGGGGCAAAAAAACCTCCGACGACATGGATGCGTGGCTCTCGACCGACGCCGCTCACATACCCTTGAAAATGGTGGGCAAGCTCCCCGTGGGGCAGATTCAATGTTATTATATGCCATGACTTACCTGAACTATACGGATTATTCGTTATATCACATTTCTCCTGCCAAATAAAACATTCCCGCGTCTTAAACCTAATCACCATCACTCCCCTATATGCACCGCAAAGGAAAGCTCTACTTCAGATACGGCACAATGGGCTCGGCCAAGACAGCCCTCTTGCTCACCACCGCCTATAACTTCGAGGAGCGTAACATGCACTATATCTGCATGAAGCCCGTAATCGATACTCGCGATAAAACTAACGTTATCCGCTCGCGCATAGGCATTGAGCGACGTTGCGAATGGATTTTTCAAGACACCGACCTCTACGAAGCCGGCCGACAACTATTCCGTCAAGCCGGCGCTATAATCGACTGGATTTTGGTTGATGAAGCACAATTCCTGTCGGCCTCGCAGGTCGACCAGCTATCGCGTCTTGTCGACGATTACGGCTGCAACGTCATCTGCTACGGCCTCCGCACCGACTTCCAATCCCACCTCTTCGAAGGCTCTCGCCGATTGTTTGAGATTGCCGACACAATCGACGAAGTGAAGTCGACCTGCAACTGCGGACACAAAACCATTATCAATGCCCGCATCGATGCCAACGGCGACTTCGTTGAAGAGGGAGCCCAAGTTGAAATCGGAGGCGACGAACGCTATGTGGCCGTGTGTCGCAAATGCTGGCGCAACAAAAAAATCGAGCAAGCCAATCGCCACGCACTCCCGCTCGACTTTGAAGATGAAAATTAACCTCTTTCATTATTTAACTGCCATGAGAAAATATAATCAACTCGCCCGCATATTTTTTATCCTTCTGACCCTCCTGGGGATTAACCTAAAGGTGGCCGCCCAAGCCACAACACCCCCTGACGACCCTCGCGGACTCACCATTTACCAAATTATGGTGGCTTCATTTCAGCACGGCGATGGCGGCGCACCCGGCTATACTGCCATGTGGGGCCCCGACAACGCCCGCAAAGACGGCAACCTGCGCGGCATAATCAACGCCGTTGATTTCATTGACTCGCTGGGAGTTAACGCCGTTTGGCTAACTCCGATTTTCGACTCTACCAAAGCGCTCTACGACGACCCAAAGCTCAATGCAACGGGCTATTTCACCAACGATTATTTCACCATAGACCCTAATTTCGGCACCGATGCCGACCTGCGTGAACTTATCGACAAGCTGCACCGGCGCGGCATCTACGTTATTCTCGACGGCGTGTTTGGCCATCATGGCGGCGTTACAACGCCATCGCCCATGGGCCACTCTGTCGACAACACCCCATCGACCGACTGCCGAGGCTATGGCACCCCCCTCAGCTATCCCGGTTCGCTCGACTATTATATAGATGTAGCCACCTATTGGATTGACAATTACGGCATCGACGGTTGGCGCCTCGACCAGGCTTATCAAGCCTGCCAAGGGGGCCACAACTATTGGATTGAACTGCGCCAGGCTGTTGAAGACCTGGCTGCCCGACGCGCTGCCCGCGGCGAGAAATGGGGCACCTTGGGCTACATGGTAGGCGAAGACTGGGGCCCGGCCGACGTTATCAACAATGGTGTTTACAAAGATGGC
>CAMWUH010000191.1 GCA_947177325.1 uncultured Bacteroidales bacterium | reverse complement strand
ATCCCTTTGATTTCGCTCATAGCGCTCTTATCGGTGTCGCTGACTGTCAACTTGCCCGGACTTGCAGTGTCGCCGCTGATGGGGAAGTTGGCCGACTTGTTTCCGTCGGCTTCGCAGCTGCAGATTCAGCTATTAACACTGTTGCCTAACCTGGTAATCATACCGATGATTCTTGTGGCCGGACGACTGGCCACTGTGAAGTATCAAACCACGGTGTTGGCCATAGGTTTAAGCCTGTTTATGCTGGCAGGTGTGCTCTATTTTTTCGCCGACTCGATGGGGATGCTCGTGGGGCTTGGCGCGCTGCTCGGCATAGGTTGCGGACTGATAGTTCCGATTGCCGCCGGGTTGCTGTCGGAGTGGTTCTACGGGAAGGAAAAGACTCGCGTTCTGGGCTATAAATCGGGTACGTCAAATGGCATAGTGATTTTGGCCACAGTGTTTGTTGGGTGGGCTGCTTCGGTTAGTTGGCACGCCGCTTTCAGCGTATATTTAGTGCCAGTAATTCCGCTGCTGCTGTTGCCGTTTATGACCAACCGCTACATTCTGAAACATCGTCGCGAAGCCGCAGCGCAGGCACAAGAGGCCGCCATCACGGTCCATCAGCAAGAGGCCGCTACCTTCAAGAAACCACTACTGACACTGGGCGGACTGATACTGCTCTACGTAGGGCTGACGGCCACGTCGATGGTGTTTACCTACTATCTGCCATTCACGATGAAGCACTACGGGCTGTCGACAACTGAAGTGGGAGTTGCAACGGCAATGTTTTATGTAACTGCAATGCTCGGCGGCTTTACTCTGGTTTATTTCCTGAAGCTGACCCGACGCACTGCCCTCTACGTGTGCATAGCCATCATGGCAGCCGGGCTGCTGATGCTCGGATTGCTCCATACCTCGGCTACCTACATAACAGGGGTGCTTCTAATAGGCCTTGGCTACGGCTTTTTCCAGCCGATAATCTATAACAAGACCACACGCATTGCCCCCACACCTGCCGCCTCAACCAAGTTTTTCTCCTACGTGTTGGCCGGCAACTACCTGGCTATTTCGGCCGTGCCGCTGATCGTGGAGTTGTTTCAGAAGATATTTGACAACCACACACCCAATTTCCCCTATCTGCTCAACGCTGCCCTCTTGGGCATAATCTTCATCTTAGGGCTATTGAAACGTCGCTCCTTCGTTTGGCGCACTTAAAAGCAATTCCGGCCGACTGACCGGGATTTGTCGAGGGCTCTTGGGCATTTTTACAAAAAAAGTTGTAAATTTGCAGAAGTCAAACATCTGCCCGATGAAATCAGCTTTGAAAATATTTATAGCCGGATTGGCGGTCAGCGCGGTTGCAGCTTTTTGGAGCTGCAATAACTCGGGCTGCAACGACAACCGGTCGTCAGTGCCGATAGCGCAGTTTTACTCATCGCTTACGGGTAAATCCGTTGCGCTCGATTCATTGCAGATTGGCGGAGTGAACGCCCCGGGCGATTCACTGCTGCTCAACGTGGGCACGGCAGCCACCGAGGTGTATCTGCCCCTGAGAGCCAATCAACCCGACGCCACCTTCTTCATTGACTACAAATATAAAGAGTTGGCGGAGTATGGAGTCAGCGATCAGGTTAGAATCAGCTACGAAACCATCCCCTATTTTGCCTCGGAAGAGTGTGGAGCGATGTATCGCTACCGCATCACATCGATAGTCCACACCAACCAATTGCTCGATTCCGTAGCCGTAGTGGCCGCCGACTCAATGGTTACCAACCTCAACGTTCCATCGCTAACATTCTACTTCCGCGCCCAATGAAACGCTGCCGACTCATATTATCGTTGATAGCCTTGTCGATAGGCCTGGCAGCCGGATGGCAAGCCGAGGGGCAGCGCCGCATTAACCCGGTGGAGAATCCGGCCATAAAGCCCAAGCCGGTCAACCTCAACCCTATCAGCGCCGACTCGTTGGCCCGACGCAACGTAGTTGAGATGCTCGATGACAAGGGGAATAAAATTCTGGTTGACACCGTGGCGGGAACCGAGTGGGTTGACAGCGTTCCGGCCAATCTGCCCATACCTAAAATGATTTACCCGCTGCTGTATGACTACACCGTGTCGGTTGACCTGGCCGGGCCGCTAATGCGTGCATTCGGGCGCCACTACGGGCTCGGCGAAGTGGCCGCTATGGTCAATCTGCATAACCGCTACATACCTGTGGTGGAAGTGGGTTTAGGGCAAGCATCCTACACTCCCGAGGGGAATAACTATTCTTACCACTCCCCCGTGAGTCCCTACTTCCGTATTGGTATGAACTACAACTTCCTCTATAACTCCAACCCCGACTACCAGTTTTTCGCAGGTATTCGCTACGGGTTGAGTCCTTTCAGATGGAGTGTTGACGACGTAACGCCCGTAGGGGGCGACTATTGGGGAGCGCAAGAGCCGTTCACGATAGGGCCGATAAGCTCCACCGCCGGCTATCTGCAAGTGTTGGCAGGGCTTAATGTAAGGATAGTAGCCGGGCTATCGCTCGGATGGACCTTCCGCTATCAGGCAATCATTCATCAGTCAGCCTCGGTCAACGGCGAACCCTACTACATACCCGGCTTCGGGTCGAGAAACACGCCCATCAGCTTCACATTTTCAGTGAGCTACACCCTGCCTTTCAGCCACAAATCAGATTCTAAAGCAACTACTGTAGCCCCTGAATCACAACACCCCCATTCAGAGCATGACTCCCTCTAAGCGCATATTGATTATAGGCGCTACCTCGGGGCTCGGCCGCGAGATAGCCGCCATCTACGCACGACGCGGATGTTGCGTAATGGCATGCGGTAGAAAAGTGGAGGCCCTTAATGAACTGAAATCAGAGTTCCCCGACCCGGTTGCGACTTCCATGCTCGATGTCAACGCCGATGACTGCGCAGAGCGACTCAACCTATTGCTCACCGACTTCGCCCCCGACACACTTATCAACTGCGCCGGCATAGGGTGGGCGAATCCCGAGCTTGATATTGAAATTGACCGCTCAACCGTGATGACCAACTGCCTTGGCTTCACCACAGTGGCTGACACTGCATTTAACTATTTCGCCTCGCGTGGCATCGACGCCCGATTGGCCGCCATTTCATCAGTGGCGTCAACCAAACCCCTCCCCATAGGTCTGAGCTATTCAGCCTCCAAGCGCTATCAAGCCGCCTACCTCGAAGGCTTGAATCTGTTGCGCCGCATAAAGCACCTGCCGCTAACCATCACAGACGTGCGCCCCGGCTATGTAGCCACGCCCCTACTCGACCCCACGCGCCGCTACCCGATGCTCATGCAACCTGAGCGCGCGGCCCGATTGATAGTCAAAGCCATTGACCGCCGGCGGCGAGTGGCTGTGATTGACACTCGATGGCTATTGCTCGTCGGGCTATGGCGGTTAATTCCGTCGTGGCTATGGGCAAGGTTGCCAATAAAACTTGCATTATAATTCCCTTGAAATGACAACAATTATGGAAAAAACCATCAAAATCGGCCTCTGCAGCGACCATGCAGGCTATGAGCTTAAATCAATTCTCGAAGGCTATCTTGAAGCCAACAACTATGAATTTGTTGATTTCGGCACCAACTCAGCCGATTCATGCGACTATCCCGACTTTGCCCATCCCTGCGCACAAGCAGTAGAAAAGGGGGAAGTAGACCTCGGCATTGGCATTTGCGGTTCGGGCAACGGCATAGCCATGACCTTAAACAAACATCAGGGCATACGCGCCGCCATCTGCTGGAAACCCGAACTTGCAGCCTTGGCTCGCCAACACAACGACGCCAATGTGCTCGTGCTCCCGGCCCGCTTCATCTCGCCCGTTGAAGGTATCGACATTGCCGAAACGTTTCTCAACACCGGCTTTGAGGGTGGACGCCACATCAACCGCGTGAATAAAATCCCGGTTAAATAGGCAATAGGAGCAGAGAGGGGTGTAATGAAAATTTGATGCATCCGAAGATTAATTTTGCAAATGTTGTCGCGAAGTATTGCAAATGTTTGATGAGCACATGGATTTATAAATCACTCGTTTTGACATAGTTACTGATAAAATTTGCAAATGTTGATATAATCCCCCCTGCAAATATTGCAAAAAAGTCGCCATCGACAGCTGACACAATTAACCTCGGTTAACAACTGACTTTGCCGCTACTTGGCAACTCTCAAGTAAACGGCATTAACAAAT
>CAMWUH010000190.1 GCA_947177325.1 uncultured Bacteroidales bacterium | reverse complement strand
TGTGTACAGTGTCCCGGGAGCAATTGCCCGGATGATAAAAAGAATACCTCGGCGTGTGGATTCACATTTATTTTTGAACCGGCTCTGAAGTTGATAGCACTTTTTTTGAAACTACCTCAAAGTTTTTTTTGCTCCAATCATCGTTATTTGCTAACTTTGCTTTAGAGGCTCAAAAACAGTTTCAATCATCACTATCACTCCCATGGCCGCCAACTCATTCACTACTGCCGAAGAAGACCGCGCAATTCGTCAAGCCTTTGACGAATTGCTCCAGGGCTACCTTGCAAGCAACCATCGCAAGAAGGTAGAGATTATTGAACGTGCCTTCAGCTTTGCCAACGAAGCCCATAAAGGCATACGCAGGCGTTCAGGCGAGCCTTATATTATGCACCCCATTGCCGTGGCGCGCATTGTGCAGCACGAAATAGGCCTCGGCTCAACATCGATTTGCGCCGCGCTGCTACACGATGTTGTCGAAGACACCGACTACACCGTTGAGGACATCAGCCGAAACTTCGGCCCGAAGATTGCTCAGTTAGTCGACGGACTTACTAAAATTTCCGGGGGCATATTCGGCGAAAAAGCCTCGGCTCAGGCCGAAAACATCCGCCGTTTGTTGCTTACCATGTCGGAAGACATCAGAGTGGTCATCATAAAAATGGCCGACCGCCTCCACAACATGCGCACTCTCGGCTCTATGGCGCCCAACAAGCAGCACAAAATTGCCGGCGAAACGCTCTATATCTATGCCCCGTTAGCTCATCGCCTCGGCCTGTTTGCCATCAAAACCGAGCTCGAAGACCTTGCTTTCAAATATGAGCATCCCGAGGAATACACAGCAATAGAGCATCAGATCAAAGCCTCGGAAGCAGAGCGTCAGGCCGTGTTCCGCAATTTTGCCACTCCTATCACGGAGAAACTCGGTGAATTGGGATTGAAATTCCGCATAAACGCGCGCGTCAAGTCAGTCTACTCCATCTGGAACAAGATGCAAACCAAGCATGTGCCATTCTCCGAAGTCTACGATCTCTACGCCGTGCGCATCGTTTTTGACATCGACAATCCCGACGACACCGCAGCCGAAAAAGCGACCTGCTGGCAAATCTATTCAGCCATCACTGACCTTTACCGTCTGCATCCCGAGCGCACCCGCGACTGGATTTCCACTCCCAAAATCAACGGCTACCAAGCGCTGCACCTGACGGTGATGGGCCCCGACGGTAATTGGGTGGAGGTGCAGATACGCTCCCGTCGTATGCACGAAATCGCTGAAAAGGGCTTCGCCGCGCATTGGCGCTACAAAATTGGTGACACTGAAGAGGAAACCGAGCTCAACAACTGGATACGCACAATCAAAGATATCCTCGACAACCCCGAGCCCAACGCCATCGACTTCCTCGACACACTCAAACTCAACCTTTACGCTCAGGAGATTCTCGTCTTTACCCCCAAAGGAGAGATGCTGACAATGCCCGTCGGGTCAACCGTGCTCGATGTGGCCTTCAATCTCCACTCCCATCTCGGCACCCACTGCATTGCCGGCAAAATCAATCATAAGCTCGTGCCGCTCTCCTACAGGCTCAGCTCGGGCGATCAGGTGGAGGTGCTGACCTCCAATTCGCAGCGCCCCAAGCCCGAATGGATTAATTTTCTCGCTACCGCCAAAGGGAAAACCCGCCTGCGTAAAGCCCTCAGAAGCGAAATTCAGCCGGCCATTCGTCGCGGTCGCCAAATCTACGACCAATTTCTTGCCGACAACTCCATCGCCCCAAGCAATGAGGTACTGACCAAACTGATGGGGCTTTGCCGACTGCTCTCAACCGACGACCTGTTTGCCGCTCTGGGACGCGATGAAATCACCCTCAACGACTTCCACGCCAAGGCTCTGCGCAAGCAAGCCTCCTCAACCGGATTGCTATCCAAAATTTTCCGCCGCAACAAAAAGAAAAAAGCAGCCGCCAAAGCCGCCGCCGATAAAGCCGTTGCCGCCCAACCCGCCGTCGCCAACGAGCCTATCAACACCAAAGACACATTCATTCTTAACTATGATGCCGCAAGCAGCAAAGGCTCTAACTTTGTGTTTGCCGACTGCTGCCGCCCTATTCCCGGCGACCCGGCCATCGGCTTCATCAACGACGACGGCATCGTGGAGGTGCACTCAATCGACTGCCCGCGAGCCCAAGCCCTGAAAGCATCGTTCGGCCCTCGATTGCTATCAGTAGCCTGGGGCAATGTAACCGGATTGTTTGCCGCCTCTGTGGCTATCGACGGCATTGACCGTTTCGGCATCCTTCAGGAGCTCATAGGCGTAATTTCCACCCATTTGTCAATCAACATACGCGCCCTTCATATCGACACTGACCGCGAAGTCTTTCACTGCACAATAAGCCTGTTGGTGCCCGATGTCGACACCATTAACTCGCTGACCGATGCCGTCAGCGAAATCAACGGCGTTGAAAAGGCAGCGCGCATCAACAATATCACCGACAATGAAACTCCCCAAACTCTCTGACCCCCGTCTGCGCTTGCCCGGCATATTCGCCCTGGCCACCCTGCTGCTGGTCATATTCATGCCTCGACCCGACCGTCTGCGTCTCAACTATGAGCTCAACCGCCCGTGGGAGAACGCACAGTTGCTGGCGCCGTTTGATTTCCCGGTTTATCGCGACTCGATTGAGAAAATTCAGATGATTGACTCAATCAAAGCCCATTTCATACCGGTGTTTACCATCAACCACTCTCCACGCGAGCAAATCATCAATGCCATTGACCAGTCAGGCCGTTTCCCGGGCCTTGACCGCCGGCTGGCCGTTTCGATTATCGACCAAGTTTATCGCTCGGGGGTGGTCGAGAGCGACATCGCCAACCGAATTTCCACAGGCGAGCTGGCCGACTTGCGCCTGACCGGTGCCGATGGCTCGGAAGCTATGATAGACGCCACCCACATGCGCTCGTCGCGCTCGGCCTATGAGTTTATCGACTCGACTTATCGCGTCACCTACCCCCACATTCTTGAAGGCTTCCGCTCGATTTCGCTCTCCACGATGCTCAAGCCCAACTATATCGAGGACCGCGCTGCCTCGTCGCGACTGCTGACCGAACTGCTGCAGCCTATCGAGGCCGGCCTTTCGGTGGTGCAACGGGGCGAAAAAATCGTTGACCGCGGCGAAATCGTCACCCCCGACATTCTGCGCACTCTCCACAGCTATGAGCGCGCAGCTGCCGAGCGCCGCGATTCCCAAGTGCTTCACTCGTCGCGCAACATCACCATTGGCCAAATACTCTATTGCGCCATTATCCTCGCCATTCTCTATTTCTACTGCCTGATATTCCACAGGGCCATATTCAACGACCTCAGGCGCATGATTTGCCTGCTGGCCATTATCTGCGGCTTCTTCATTTTTGCCGTAATCATGGCCGACAGTTTCAGCTCGGGTCTCTACATTGTGCCGTTTGCAATTATCCCGATAATGCTTGTGGTGTTTTACAACAACTCCATCGCCCTTATAGTGACGCTGCTCGAGATTCTGCTTTGCGCCACCTGCGCCACATTCCCTATTGAATTCATCTTCATTGAATTGTGCGCTTCGGTTGTAGCTATTTTCTCAATGAAGGAACTCTCGCGCCGCTCGCAATTATTGAAAACGGCGTTGCTAATTTTCGTGGCCTACGTGGTTGCTTATTCGGCTGTCGAACTGATGCAACTGGCCACCCTCAACTCCTTCTCATGGCGTTTGGTTGGCGCCTTTGCCATAAACATGGTTTTGACCTCGTTTGCCTACATTATGATTTTTATTGTTGAAAAGGTGTTTGGCTTCACATCGGTGGTAACCCTCGTTGAGCTTGCCGACATCAACAACGACCTTCTGCGCACACTCTCGGAGCAATGCCCCGGCACGTTCCAGCACTCCATGGCTGTCAGCAATCTCGCCGCCGACGCCGGACGCCACGTTGGGGCCAACATTCAATTGCTTCGTGCCGGAGCACTCTACCACGATATCGGCAAAACAAAAAATCCGGCCTTCTTCACCGAGAATCAGCATGGCGTAAATCCCCACGACACACTCTCCCCCGTGCAGTCGGCCCGCATCATTATCGGACATGTCACTGACGGACTGAAAATCGCCGAAAAAGCCAAACTGCCACGTGTGGTGCGCGACCTCATAGTCCAACATCATGGCAAGTCAACCGCCGGCTACTTCCTTGCCGCAGAGCGCCGCGCCCACCCCGGC
>CAMWUH010000189.1 GCA_947177325.1 uncultured Bacteroidales bacterium | reverse complement strand
GAAATTCCCTCTTCAATGATTTGTCAAGGGATATCTACTTTGATACTCAGATAATTAAAACTGCTCTTTCCGACTTTCATTCCGGATGGATGACAATGATGAGTACTCTTAGTCGACCTCAATCTGAACAAAATAAGGCAAATGAAATTTATCACACCACAATAAATAATCTTTTTGACTAAAATTATGAAACAAAAAACATTCTTAGCTAAGATACTCCTACTTTCAATAATTTCTCTTACTTTTATGGGGTGTAATGGTACTGGTACTGTTACTCCACCACCTGGATCTACTTTACCCTTAAATATTTCAGTGTATCTTGATTTATCCGACCGTTTGACGCGAGAATTAACCCCTAATCAGATGGAGCGAGATACTGCTATTATCAACCACTTGATAGACATTTTTATTGAAGATTGTGCCACCAACGGTAAGATTGTAAATAGTAAAAGCCATTTTCAAGTATTCTTCTATCCATCTCCTTCAAGTAGCAATATTGCGCAACTGGCCAAAGGGCTAAACGTAGATATGGCTAAAACTGACATCAAACAGAAAAAGAGAGAGTTGATGGACATGAAGAGTAGATTTCAGACTAATATTTACCAAATATATTCCGATGCCATTAGCGAGAAAAAATGGATAGGAAGTGATATTTGGGGATTCTTTAGCAATAAAGAGGTTGATAAATTGTGCGTTCGCAAAGGATATCGTAATATTCTGGTTATTTTAACAGATGGTTATCTGTTCCACTCAGGAAATAAGGTAAAAGAAGGAGACGCTTATTCCTACATACTTCCTCAAACATTGCAAAATCCTAATGCCTCATTAATCGTTAGACGAGATGGCCTTACTGACTTGGAAGTATTAATGATTGAGGTAAATCCCTATACTCCCAGAGAACGTGATGTCCTGATATCAACCATAGAGAAATGGTTGAATGAAATGGAAGTGAGGAAATTTGTTGTTTCAGAGACTGCGTTGCCTGTGACAACTGAGATTTATATTGATAATTTCATCAAAGAATAACAAACTTCTATTTGCGGAAAAGACATTTTAACTCAACGAGAATATATTCGTATCTACTTAATAATTCATTCCTTTTTCGGAGGCTACGTCAAGATTGGCGTGGCCTCTAATCTTATTATCATAGAAGCGGTAGTCGTGCTAAAATCTACCCATCAGCCCAACAGATAAAACTGACCATATTCACCTTATCGCCATTAGATGTCTTACTTGGACGGGAGCGTATGCTCTATTCCTCTCATTTCGCTCATCCGCCTTACTCCTTAGTTGCCTTAGTAGCGTTAATCGTCCATCCACTCCGCCTCTTCCACGCCATTGAGCGCTATACAAGACAATCCGCCACGAGTCGCATTTCAACTCGTGGCGGATTATTATTTTTTTATAAGTTTAGATTATTTTTTAGCTTCGGTTGCTTTGTCGTCGACTTTTTTATCATCAGCCTTCTTGTCGTCGGCTTTCTTCTCGGGATGAGATGCAAGGTAGCGCTCGTTCAGACCTTTGATGATGTGGTCGGTAATGTCGAGCTCGGGATTTACATAGCTGCCTGCTTGAATTTGCAGAATTGCATCGAAGTTATACTGTTTGTTGAAGTCGGCCAGGAAGTTATTGAGCGAGTCAAGAAGCATTTTGCTTTGCTCGGCAGTTTTTTCTGCAATCTGTTGTTGCAGGCCGGCGAGATAAGCTTCGGCTTGTTGCTGTTTGGCTTGGAAGTTCTGAACATCTTGGTTATAAGATGCTTCTGACAGGTAGCCGTTGTTTTGGAGTTTTTCCTGAATGCGAACACCCATGCGTTGGAGCTCGTTGGCTTTGGCGCGCTCCTGGGCTTGATAGTTTTGAAGGTCAGCCTGCACCTGAGTGTTAAGCTCTTCAATCAAAATATAGTGTTGTGAAACGGAGTCGGGATTGTAGAAGCGCATTTTTGCTTCAACGCCGTCGGTGCTGATAGGGGCGAGCTCGGCTTCAGAATTATTGTTGCCGCCACAAGAGGTCATGGCGAGGGTTGCTGCTGAGATGAGTGTAAGGAAAAGGGTAGATTTTTTCATTAGTGTTACAAATGTGAGTGGTATTATTGGTTTGTGACTGCAAATATAAGAAAGAATGTCAACTTATTTTGACTTTCTAAATTTATTTTTGTAACTTAGTCAGCGAAAAGGGCTATATTTAACATCTTTTCAATTTTGTTTGAAATTGTTTAGACGAAATCGGGCGCCTGTCCACCCGGCTCAAGTGTTATTTCGATTGAGTTGAGGTGTCCTCGGGCTCTGTATCTCAACCGTAAATTTTTAATCCTTAATCTCTATACACATTATTTATCATGGAAGTAAAAGACCTGAATCCGAAAATCGTCTTTGAAATCTTCGACGAAATCACTCGTATTCCCCGCCCCTCTAAGAAAGAGGAGAAAATTCGCCAATATCTGCTCGACTTCGCAGCCAAGCATAATCTCAAAGCCAAGACCGACAAGGTAGGCAACGTTGCCATCTTCAAGGATGCAACCCCCGGTCATGAGCAAGCTCCCACGGTAGTGATGCAAGGCCACATGGATATGGTGTGTGAGAGCGACCACAAAGGTTTTGATTTCGAAAACAACCCTATTAAAACTATCGTTGATGGCGAATGGGTGCGTGCCGACGGCACTACCCTCGGTGCCGACAACGGTATCGGCGTAGCAGCCTCGTTGGCCGCTTTGATTGACCCTGAATTGGTTCACGGTCCGCTCGAAGTTCTCGTTACTGTCGACGAAGAAACCGGCATGACCGGTGCCTTCGGTATCGGCGACGACATGATTGCCGGCAACATTCTGCTCAACCTCGATTCTGAGGACGACGCCGAAGTGTTCGTAGGCTGTGCCGGCGGCGTTGACACCACTGCAGTGTTCCACTACGAGCGCTCAATGTCGCCCGTCGATTTCCAATATTTCAAAATCTGGGTTGAAAAAGGTCAGGGCGGTCACTCCGGTGGTGACATCCACCTCGGACGTGCCAACGCTAACAAGCTTGTGGCTCGCTTCATCTGGAATCTGATGAAGAAACACGACATTTCGCTCGTTGAATTCGACGGCGGTAACCTCCGCAACGCCATTCCCCGCGCTGCCCATGCTATTGTAGGTGTACATACTTCAAGCAAAGAAGACGTGCGCGTTGAGCTCAACAAATATGCCGCCGAAATCGCCAACGAATATGCAGGCGTTGAGCCCACTCTCGTTATCGACATGGAAAGCGTTGAGCATCCACAATATTGCATCGACTCACGCTCATCACGCAATCTCATCAACGCCCTTTATTGCGCTCCCCACGGAGTCATCTCTATGAGCCGCGACCTCGAAGGCCTTGTTGAAACTTCTACCAATCTCGCCTCTGTCAAGATGCGCGACAACAACGAAATCATCGTAACCACCTCGCAGCGTTCATCTGTAGAATCGCGTAAATGGGACATCGCCAATCAAGTTGAGGCCGTGTTCACTCTTGCCGGTGCCGAAGTTACCCACGGCGACGGATACCCCGGTTGGCAACCCAATCTTGACTCACAAATCATGAAGATTACATCAGACGCTTACGAAGAACTCTTCGGAGTTAAGCCCGCTATCAAAGCCATCCACGCCGGTTTGGAATGTGGCCTCTTCAAGTCAGTATACCCTCATTTGGATATGGTTTCATTCGGCCCAACACTCCAAAACGTTCACTCACCCTCAGAACGTATGCACATCCCCGCAGTTGAAAAATTCTGGCTCCAGCTGCGCCGAGTGCTCGAAAAAGTAGCCGATATCAAAGCCTGATATCCACCCCACATCAGCAATTATCCCTAAATCGATTCGAGGAGCAGCTGGCATCATAGCGATAGCCAACTGCTCCTCTACGCTTTTTTATAGAGCAATCATCTTTCTTTATTACTAATCATTGCTCCCTCCTATAGAGTCAACAGGCTCACACTATCTCACAGAGCTCTCCCTCCTAAAACCAATCAACCGACTGCCATGAAAAAACTACCCATCCTGATTGTCGCACTCCTTATATCCCTCACGGCCTTTGGCGATTACCCCCTTTTAACCCCTTTCCTCCCCATCGAAGAGGAACTCGATTCAATCTTCTACATTAATAATATGTTCAAGCCCTACGAGGTTACCATAGGTGGAGAGCCCGGCGCCCTCACCGACGACGACTATCGCGAAGTAGCCAAAATGATGGGAGTTGAAGTAGCAGCAATCAAAGCAGTAGTAGATATTGAAACCGGTAAAAAATCAATAGGTTTCTAC
>CAMWUH010000188.1 GCA_947177325.1 uncultured Bacteroidales bacterium | reverse complement strand
CATCGATGGTAAGATTCAATAAGATGGTAAGATTCAATAATAAGTGGAAACTCGGCGAAACAGGTGAATGTCAGAAATCGATCTTGAAATTTTGGCGGGGCAGATGCGGAAGCAGGCATGCAACTCCCGTCTCACCGTTAGAGAAGCACATGCCGAAACTGTGGGTCCGCGACAGTTTTATCCATAGCTTGTGAGCCTCGGAGTGGTTGATATTCAGCACCATGGCCACTACAGGCGTAGAAATGTCGGTTTTCAGGTAATGAGCTTCGGCAATTATGATAACGTCAGGGTGTTCATCGGGGTTAACTATCTCGACGTTTGTGAGCAGGGAACGAATGATTTGGTGAGAGCCGCCCCATTCGCCCACAATTGCCACTTTTTTCGGACGGAAGCGGATAATTAGGCGTGCCAGCAAGCGCAACAGCTCGCGTTCATGCTCATCAACCGGAATGTTGTCGATGCGCTCATAGATATAATACCCCTCTTTGCAACGCAGCGTTTCAGTCACCATTTTATAAGCAAATGGCGAATGAATACCGTGGCCACGTGAGCGCCACCATCTGAAGATTTTTGATAACATTGCGTAGCAGGTTGAGGTTTTAATTTTCTTGTTTCCGGAGTCTGGCGACTGCCATAGCTATTGCTATGAGCACCCAGATATAAATCAGCGATATAGCTGCTTTGGCCACAGCCACGGTTGAGTTTACGGTCTCGGGAGCAAACACCAATTCTATGGAGTGGTTTCCGGCAGGGATGTTTACGGCACGGAGCAGATAGTTGACGCGCCCAACGGGAGTTTCTTTTCCATCGATGTAGGCTTTCCATCCCCAGGGGAACCACACTTCAGAGAGCACGGCCAAGCCTCCTCGGGTCGATGAAGCCTGATAGGTCAGACGGTCGGGAGCGTAAGAGGTGAGGGTGATTTCGTCAGAGTCGCTGATGGGGGAGAGGTTTGCGTCAACGCCTAACAGTTGCGCTTGCTCGGCGTCGATAACGGCTTGATGGCGTAGGTCGACATCAGCCAACCCGTTGAGCTCGTCGAGGCGCGATGAAGTGATTTTCAACGAATCGACAAACCACGCATTGCCCATCGCGTCGGGGTTTTCCATCACTTGACCCTGATAAACGATGTAGCGCGCGTTGAGCATATTGATAACATCGTAGTCAGTCTCTGACTGCAATCTCGTTATGTGTCGGTCAATGAGGTCTTGATAGCGGCCGAGCTTGGCGGCGTGGTAACCACCGAGAGTTTTGTGGAAGTAAGAAGGTTCGGCTTGGGCGAAACGGTCAAGATCAAGCACGCGATAGTCGGGGTCGGTGTCGCGAAGTATTTCAAGGTCGGCGGCTGTAGGCTCTATCGAGGTGGCACGTCCGCCTGTGGCAACGAAGCTTTCGTGAGAGAGATATCGCTTGTCGGCTGTGTAAAGGTCGGCAGTCACGAGCACTCCCAAAATAGCAGCAACATAAAACGAGCGTTTCAGTTTCCCCTTGGCAAACAACCACATAACTACCGCGCCGGCCACGATAAACAGCAGAGAGCGCAGGGCATCGGCTCTAACCATCGACTCGCGCAGCGAGAGCAGGTTAATGTAGATTTTTTCATAACCGGGAGCATTGACCAATTGACGTGAAAGCTCGTCCTCAACGCCATAGATGCTCGGCACGGCCACAGCAATCAAGCATAGGAAGGCAGTGATGCCCGAAGCGATGTAAAGGCTCTTGAGGCCGGATATTTCGCGAGATGTTTTTATCCATTTCACCAGTCCGAGCATCCCTAACAGCGGCATGCAGAATTGCGCAACTACCAATATGCTCTCTGGGGTTCGGAATTTACTGTACATCGGCACTAAGTCGATAAACAAATCGGTCAGCCCCATGAAGTTTCGTCCCCATGCGAGCAGTATCGACAGCACCGTTGCTGTCACTAAAGCCCATTTCAACGGCCCCTTAACCACTATGCAGCCCAACAGGAAGAGCATCACTATGATTGCGCCTGCATATACGGGCCCGTTGGTCATCTCCGGCTCGCCGAAATATTGAGGCAACTGACTCAGCACGTTTCTCGACGGGGTGTCAAGATAGGTGTCGGTGTTGGCCGCTACTTCAGTCATCGGCAATAATGCCGGCGCACCATTGACGGGCTTGAGTGAAGCGCCTCCTTTGACGTTGGGGATGAGCAGCGAGAGGGTTTCGGCGCGCCCATAGGAATATTGAGTGATATAGTCGCGCGACAATCCGCCGTCGGCTTCAGTGGCCATCTCAACAGTGCCCTCGCCGCGCATGGTTTCTTTTGCGTAGCGATTGGTGTGGTAAAGGTTGGGCAGATTGGCCAAAAGCCCTGCAGCGGCTGCCACCAGGAGGGTAGCGGTGGCCAATGACCAGCGCTTCAACTCTTTGCGCTTTAGCGCCTTAATAAAAAAGGCAACAATGATAGCGGCAATTAGGAAGCCGAAATAGTAGGTCATTTGCACGTGGTTGCTCGCCACCTGCATCATGGTGAAGAATGCGGCCAGCGCTCCGCCGGTTATGAAGCGCCCGCGATAGGCCACTATAATTCCGGCAATGGTGGGGGGAATGTAGGCGAGAGTGACAAACTTCCAGATATGCCCCGCGCCTATTATGATTACGAAGTAGCTCGACAATCCCCATGCTATCGCTCCAATCAATCCCCAATACCAGCGAATACCCAACGCCATCATCAATATCATGAAGCCGAGCATCATCATAAACAGCAGGTTGGAGGGTGAGGGGAGCCCCAAGCCGTAGACTTTGGTCACCCACTGATACCATGTGGAAGAGCTGTATTTAGGAGCAATCTGAAAAGCGGGCATGCCGGAGAAAAGCGAGCCTGTCCACATTGATTGCACTCCTGTTTCGGCCTTATATTGGTCGATTTCATGGCTGTTGGCAAGTCCCTGCACCATGTCGTGCTGGCGCAAGTCGTTATGCTCGAAATTGTCCGGGTAGAAAAATGCCAGCGACACGGCAGCCATCACTACCACCGAAACTATAAAGCCGATGGTTTGTTGCGACGTTAGCCATTGACGCAGAGTTGAAGTGATTGATTTCATAAGCAGTTGAGGGGGGATGGAGGGAGAGAGGTTGAGGTAAAGGCGCTGCGGGGCAGCTGATTATCAATATTGCTCATTGGCGTTGGGGAAATCACCGTCTTTGACGTCGGTGATGTAATGCTTGACGGCTGAATCGATAATGGTGTCGAGATCGGCGTAACGACGGAGGAATTTGGGCGAGAAGCCTTTGTTGATGCCGAGCATATCGTGCATAACGAGCACTTGGCCGTCGGTGCCGCCGCCGGCTCCGATGCCGATAGTGGGGATAGTCAGTTTGTTTGTCACCTCAGTGGCCAGAGCTGCGGGGATTTTCTCCAACACCAATCCGAAGCACCCGACTTCCTGAAGCATCAATGCGTCTTCTATAAGCTTTTTAGCTTCAGCCTCTTCTCGAGCCCTGACGGCGTAGGTGCCGAACTTGTTGATTGACTGAGGAGTCAGCCCCAAGTGGCCCATCACCGGAATACCGGCCGAGAGAATACGCTCAACCGACTCGCGGATTTCGGCGCCCCCCTCTATTTTTATAGCCTCTGCATGGCTCTCCTTCATGATGCGGATAGCCGAAGCCAGCGCCTCCTTGGAGTTGCCTTGGTAAGTGCCGAAAGGAAGGTCAACAACCACCAGCGCGCGCTCAACACCTTTCACCACGCTCTTGGCGTGGTAAATCATTTGGTCGAGTGTCATGGGCAGCGTCGTTACGTTGCCTGCCATAACATTAGAGGCGGAGTCACCCACCAAAATCACGTCCATGCCCGCTTGGTCAATCAGTCGGGCCATTGAATAGTCATAAGCAGTCAGCATAGCGATTTTTTCGCCACGCGTTTTCATCTCGATTAAGCGCAAAGTGGTCACCTTGCGGCGGTTGTCTACAGTGTTGGTTGACATTTTTCTATGTAAGGGAATAGTTATAAATTTCAATGAGGTGGCTTTTCGACGTCGGCCCCGAGCCGACTCTTTGCGCCCTATCAGATGCAAAATTACGAATTAAAATTCATAATCACATAAAACTCCCCATAAAAACCGCCCGGCGCTCCCGTTTACTCTCCTTTCGACCTGCTCGGACTTAAGTTGCAGTTTCTATTATTTATAGTTCAGTTTGATTTTTGGCCTACACTAAGTCATATTTTCGGGCAAATTTGGGTGGAAAAATGTTAAAATTATGTTAAAATCAGAATTTTTTGCCAAAAAAGTATGTTTTATAACATAAAAAG
>CAMWUH010000187.1 GCA_947177325.1 uncultured Bacteroidales bacterium | reverse complement strand
CCTCCCAACTCCTCGCCCCCCCCTGACTCGTCCGACAAGTCCTACCGGTATGACTCCGTCTGACCCTTCAGTGAATCCTCCCGATCCACGGCTCTGAGCACGAGCTCCACTGCTCCGAGCCCTCGATCTCGGGTAATAAGCCCCCACGTTCCCCTGTAGCAAGTTCCCTCGTTCCCTTGCAATAATTCCCCTCGATATGTAGTTGATTAGGTTGATGACAATCCCATGCTAACCAAGCATTTTGCTTGATTCGCATGGGATTACTTTCAGCCTAAAGAGCCTTTTCGTAAACTTGCAACCGATGCTTTCTCAGTATGAGACATCCTCTTATGGTCATTAGCGTTTATACATATTCTGCGTGAGGCTTCTGCGTTGTCCGTCTTGATAATACTGTTACTACGCCGATACTCAAGGAGTACAACCTATAACGGCGAGATTGCGACCCAAAAACGAACCAATTAAGGCAATCAAATCTGCAAATAACTCTAAAAATAACAGACCGGAAATATTGTCGTGATATAATTAATCTCTGTATAGCAGAGAATATTCCTCCAATTTGCATCATAATCAATGATGATTTAAATAGCAGGATTTGAGAACGAGCGCATACCCCCAAAGGATAATCAAAATATAATTTTGCAGATTGGGAATAAATTGCTATATTAGCACCGAAATATTTAATAAATTTCGGTGCTAATAAATGTTAATATGGATAGCGCAGGACGAGGAAATATAAAGCATAACGTTATGAGGAGTATTGATGAGAGCCAACCTCACTCTATATTCTTTATATCTGACTATGCCGATTTGGGTTCAGCTGAAACAATCAGAAAAATATTACATGAGGCTACCATATCAGGCATTCTTGAAAAAGCCGGACACGGCATTTATATCAAGCCCAAAGTGTCAAGATTCGGGAAAGTTCCGGTACCTCTTGAAAAAATAGCAAGTGAGATAGCCGCCCGGGATAAGTGTGAGATACTGCCGACCGGGAGCACAGCGGCGAATCTAATAGGTCTGTCAACGCAGGTGCCCATGAATTTATCATATATAACGACCGGGTCAACACGCACAATAAAGGTAGGCGACAGGAAAATTTCATTTCGCCATGCCTCGCCCAGAAATTTCGCAGCAAAAGGGCGAGTAATGCCCTTGTTAATACAAGGTATTAGAGAGATAGGAGAGGCGAATATATCGGGAGCCGAGTATGTGGCAATAAGTCAATTTATCGACAGACACAAAGACCCTTATCTTCAAGAAGATTTACTACTTGCACCGGCATGGATTCAAAAAATAATAAAAAAACTGATGCAACAATAATGGTTCTTAAAGCATTGTCGACTACACGGTATTTCGAACTAATGTCGTTCAAGGGTGGCACTTTTTTGTGGGGGCTTTCATTTTTTTTTAGTAAATTTGCAGCATTAAATCTTTTAATAATTAATGCGCTATGCAACAAACCCTTCTTACCACTGATTTTCATTTCCCCGGCCAAACAGCTGTTTACCACGGCAAGGTGCGCGATGTTTATTCAATCGGCGACTCTCTGCTCGCTATGGTTGCCACTGACCGCATTTCGGCTTTCGACGTAGTGTTGCCCAAAGGTATCCCTTTTAAAGGTCAGGTGCTCAATCAAATAGCTGAATATTTCCTCGACGCGACCGCCGACATTGTGCCCAACTGGAAACTGGCGTCGCCCGACCCTATGGCTACTGTTGGTTACCGCGCCGAAGGCTTCCGCGTTGAAATGATTATCCGTGGCTACCTCACCGGGTCGGCCTGGCGCGAATATCAAGCCGGCTGCCGCGAGCTCTGCGGTGTGAAACTGCCCGAAGGTATGCGCGAAAACGAGCGCTTCCCCGAGCCTATTATCACTCCCACCACAAAAGCTGACGCCGGCCACGATGAAAACATTTCCCGCGAAGAAATCATTGCGCAAGGCTTGGTTTCGGCCGAGGATTATGAGCAGATGGAAAAATACACCCGTGCTCTCTTTGCCCGCGGCACTGAGATGGCTGCCGAGAAAGGCTTGATTTTGGTAGATACCAAATATGAGTTTGGCAAACGCGAAGGTAAAGTCATACTAATCGACGAAATCCACACCCCCGACTCTTCGCGCTACTTCTATGCCGATTCTTATCAGGAACTGTTTGAGAAAGGGTTGCCCCAACGTCAGCTGTCGAAAGAGTTTGTGCGTCAATGGCTTATCGACCACGGCTTCATGGGCAAGGAAGGCCAGCAAGTGCCTGAGATGACCGATGAGTTTGTTCAGAGCGTTTCGGAGCGCTACATCGAGCTTTACGAGCATGTGACCGGACGCAAATTCGTGCCCGCAGCTGCAGGGGAGTCATTGACCGAGCGCATTGAGTCAAACTTGCTCAACTGCATTCAAACCCTCCAAGCCTAAGCGCCCGCGATTGCTGCCATGGCTGCCGATTGCGAAAACATATCACCTTACAGCAACGAACCCGGCGAGGATAAAACCCGCCAGGTTCGTCGCATGTTTGACTCTATAGCTCCGGCTTACGACCTGATGAACTCGCTGATGAGCTTCTGGTTGCACAAGCGCTGGCTGCGCAAAGCCGTAAAGGCGGTAGCTGCCGCGCGCCCCGGGAACGTGCTTGATGTGGCCACCGGCACGGCCGATGTGGCCATCGCTTTGGCTCGCTCCATAGAGAGTGCCGAGATAACCGGCATTGACCTCTCTGAGGGGATGATAGAGATAGGGCGGAAAAAGGTGGAGGCAGCGGGGCTTGACCCGCGCATACGCCTGATGCAGGCCGACTGCCTGGCATTGCCGTTTGACGCCGACAGTTTTGACGCCGTGACGGTGGCCTACGGTGTCAGAAATTTTCAGGATCTGCTCGCCGGCTACAAGGAGATGCACCGGGTTATGCGCCCGGGAGCGACGCTGACAGTTATCGAGCTGTCGACTCCGCAGTCGGCCATCGTACGCCCGTTCTATAATTTTTATTCCGGATGCATAATTCCGTTAGTGGGCCGGATGGTGTCGCGCGACATTTCGGCTTACCGCTATCTTCCCCGCTCGATAGCCGCCGTGCCACAAGGCACAGCCATGACCGATTTGATGGCCGAGGCGGGGTTTGTCGATACCTCTTTCAGGCCCCTCACTTTTGGCACAGTAACCATTTACCGTGCCCGCAAAGCATAAGCAGCCGGAGCTGAAATGCAGTTATCCGCTCGACGCTCGGCGTGGTGGCTATGAAAGCTGACGCAGGGAGTTGAAGCCCGCGACGTTGTGAAACGACAATGCTGCCGAGCGCCCGGTGATTTCTGAAATGTAGTGCAGATGGTAACGCTCGCCGTCGACCAGGAAGTCGAGCAGGAAATTGGCAGAGTCGACAGGCTCGGCACCACCTTGCGTAATGCGCTCCTTGAGTGTTATGTCAAAGCCCTTGATTTCGATGGCGGCACTGACGGCGCGCGGTTCAAGGTCGGCAAAGCCGCTGCGGGTGATGACTACGAAGTTGCCATCGTGGCAGTTGACCTCGATGCGAGGTACATCGTCGGGCGCGCCGTAGGTAAGCGAGCCGGCGATTAAATGTTGCTTTATGGCAGAGCTGCCTCTGCGTCCGGCAATCAACACCACAATAGCTGCAGCCACTACAAGCATCACAATGCCGAATTCAGCGGCCCCCCATTTAACCCGGGCCAATATAGTCAGTAAAGTTAGAAACATCAGTTTATGAAAAAATAAAACGGCCACGCAGACTAATTCATTAGATGCTGCGTGACCGCAATTTGTTTAAATTCGGAATTTCAGTGATTATTTGCCGCAGCCACAACCTTGGTCGCCGCAGCTGTTTTCAGAGTCGCAACCGCAACCGTCGCCACAGCTGTCACCGCTGCAGCCGCAGCCACAACCTTGAGCGGGAGCGAGTTCTTCAGGAGTTGCGTCGCGCACTTCGGTGACTTCGCCTTTGAAGCGCACGTCTTTGCCTGCGAGGGGGTGGTTGAAGTCCATGACAACGTTGTTGTCGGTTACTTCTTTCACCAAGCCGTTGATGCGGAAGCCGTCGGCTGTCATCATAGGCACCAGAGCGCCGGGTTTGATAACGTCGGCGTCGAATTTGTCGTCAACCAGGAAAATATCTTTTTCGAGAGTGACCACTTGCTCGGGGTCAACCGGACCGAAAGCCTCGTCGGCTTTAACTACGAGGTCAAATTTACCACCTTTTTCCAATCCGTCGATGGCTTGCTCCAAGGGCACAATCTTGCCGCGGGTAACACCGAAAATGATTTTTTCGGGGTCGGCGGGGTCAACCTGGTGCACGAGCACTTCGGTGCCATCGGGTTTAACTTCATAAAGGTCGTAAGT
>CAMWUH010000186.1 GCA_947177325.1 uncultured Bacteroidales bacterium | reverse complement strand
CTTTTTTTTTAATGATACGGCGACCCCCGAGATCTACACCCTAGAGTTCGTCGGCCGCGTCAGATGGGTATAAGACACAGCTTACACAGTTGTGCTGCAACCACCCCGCGAGGTTGCAGCCAACTCTATATATTTGCTGAAAATCATGCTATCTGATACTTTTATGGCTGCAATGTTGCGGAAATACTTATTATCAAAAGAATTTTTCTCAACTTTGCACCAACTTTAGGCATCTTCCGCTCGTTATTAATTATGGAGCAGTGGTTGCCGGATGGCTGCCAACGGCTCTTCCGCTTCATCTATTTAACTACATCATATCATATATAACTACATCATATCAACCGTATCAATGGCTAAAGACATAACTTACAAGGGATTGACCGACGACGAAGTGACGCAAAGCCGCCTCGACAACGGTACTAACATTCTGACTCCGCCTAAAAAAGACTCGCTGCTTAAACGCTTCTTCCGGAAATTCAGCGACCCGCTTATCATTATTTTGCTGATTGCCGGCGCGCTGTCTATCGGCATCTCATGCTACGAATACTTCGGACTGCACCAGGGGCTTAGCGTGTTTTTCGAGCCGATAGGTATCTTTATCGCTATATTCCTCGCCACCGGGTTGGCTTTCTACTTCGAGATGAAGGCCGACAAGGAATTTGAGCTTCTTAATCAGGTCAACGACGACGAACCGGTGCAAGTGATTCGCAATGGCATCGCCACTCAAGTACCCAAGAAAGACATTGTGGTGGGCGACATCGTTGTGCTCTCGACCGGCGAAGAGGTCCCCGCCGACGGACAACTGCTTGAAGCCACTTCGCTCAACATCGATGAGTCGACCCTCACCGGCGAGCCTATCTGCCACAAGACCACCGACCCGGACCAATTTGACCCCGACGCCACTTTCCCGTCCAACACCGCTATGCGCGGCACAAAAATCATGGAGGGACACGGCATTATGCGCGTCACGGCCGTCGGCGACGCTACGGAAAATGGTAAAGTGTTCGTGGCCGCTCAAATCGACGACTCTGTTAAAACGCCCCTCAACGAGCAGCTCGACCGCCTCGGCGGACTGATTTCAAAGGCTTCTTACGTAATCGGCGCGATAATAATCGCGGGCCGCTTGCTGATGTATTTCCTCAACGACCCCACTTTCGACTGGCTCGAGTTCGCTGCCTATTTCTTGCAGACATGCATGATTGCCGTAACTCTCATCGTGGTGTCGGTGCCTGAAGGATTGCCGATGGCCGTTACGCTTTCGCTCGCTTATTCAATGCGCCGAATGTTGAAAACCAACAACTTGGTGCGAAAAATGCACGCTTGCGAGACGATGGGCGCCACAACCGTAATCTGCACCGACAAAACCGGTACGCTGACTCAGAACCAAATGCGCGTGGCCGAAGCCCTCTTCTTCGGCAATCCTCCGCAAGACATTATAGCCGAGGGCATTGCTGTCAACTCCACTGCCCTGCTCGACCTCTCTGACCCCGCCAAGCCACAAGTGCTCGGCAACCCCACCGAGGGCGCCCTGCTCCTATGGATGCGCGACAACGGCCACGACTACGCTTCGCTCCGCTCTGCTGCAACCGTCACCGATGAACTCCCGTTCTCTACCGAGCGCAAGTTTATGGCTACACTCGTGAAATCAGCCACGGGCCGCAACTTGCTCTATGTAAAGGGTGCGCCCGAAATCGTGTTCGGTATGTGCCGTAACACTGCCGGGCTTACAAAAGCTGAAATCGATGCCCAACTGCTCATATTCCAAAACCAGGCAATGCGCACCCTCGCTTTCGCCTATCAGGAAGTGCCCGAGGGAGTTGACCCCATCGTCGATAATAAAATCACGGTTGATAATCTGACCTTCATCGGCATCGTGGCAATATCCGACCCCGTCAGAGCCGACGTGCCCGACGCTGTCAAGGAGGTTATCAATGCCGGCATTAAAGTGAAAATCGTAACCGGCGACACTCCCGCCACTGCTAAAGAAATCGGCCGACAAATCGGCCTCTGGAACGACGCTACCGACTCTGACGCCAACATTATCACAGGCGTTGAATTTGCCGCCCTCTCCGACAAGGAGCTCGGCGAGCGTATCCAAGGGCTCAAAATCATTGCACGCGCCCGCCCTATGGACAAAAAACGCCTCGTCGAGACTCTCCAGAGCCAAGGTGATGTGGTGGCCGTTACAGGCGATGGCACCAACGATGCCCCGGCCTTGAAAGCTGCCCACGTGGGCCTCTCCATGGGCGACGGCACTTCCGTGGCCAAAGAGGCCTCCGACATTACCATCGTCGACAACTCCTTTACTTCAATCGGACGCGCCGTGATGTGGGGTCGCTCGCTGTATCAAAACATTCAGCGCTTTATCCTCTTCCAGATGACCGTCAACGTCGTTGCCTGCCTCATTGTGCTTTGTGGCGCTTTCATGGGCATGGAATCGCCTCTGACAGTCACTCAGATGCTCTGGGTCAACCTCATCATGGACACATTCGCAGCCATGGCCCTGGCTTCGCTCCCGCCATCTGAATCGGTCATGAAAGACAAACCGCGCTCGCGCTCTGCATTCATCATTAACAACCCCATGTGGAGCTCGATAATTTCAGTCGGTGGCATTTTCTTTTTGGTACTTTTAGGAATTCTTTATATCTTTGAGCACTACGATGTAACGTCAATGACCCAATTGTTTGCTTTCCGTCAGCAAACCCTTGACGAGCCAACGCTCACCCCCTACGAGCTCTCGATGTTCTTCACCCTCTTTGTGTTCCTCCAGTTCTGGAACCTCTTCAATGCCCGCGCCTTCGAAACCGGTCGCTCCGCCTTCCATTTCAAAAACTGCGGTGGCTTCCTCTCGATTGCTATCGCAATATTGCTCGGGCAAATCGTGATTGTCAGCATCGGCGGTCAATTCTTTAACGTCACTCCGCTGCGTCTCGCCGACTGGCTCATCATTATAGGCTCTACATCGCTGGTGCTTTGGATCGGTGAGTTCCTGCGCCTCTTCCGTAAGCGCTAAACATCTGAAACCTCAACTATTTATAAACCAATCATTATCACATAACCTTATCTCACCCTCAAAAAAATGAAAGCTTTATATTCATTTATTGCTCTGGCATTAGTGCTGGCCCTCGGCTCATGTGATGTTAAGCGAAGCCAGCTTAAGCGCGACCTCGCCCAAGCCAACGCCCAATGCCCCATGCAATATCCCTACGGCTCGATCACCTCTATCACTCTCGACGGCGACGATGTTGTCTACAACGTTGTCTTTAACGACGACGAAACCTACGAACTGTTCAAGAACATCCCTGACGACGAAATCAAGCAGATGATGTTATTGTCGCTCAACACCCAAGGCTCCAATATCAGTGAAATCATTGATATGATGCGACAATATGACGTCAACCTCCTCTACAAATTCTCTCACGGCAACGACTCTTTCAGCGTTAAAATAACAATCCCCGATGTGGAGCAGCGCAACATTCAGTCAAGCACCGACTCTAAAGCTGCCATGCTCGACACTTTCCTGGCTGCCTACAACCGTATGCTCCCAGAAGAGATTGAAGAGGGAATGTTCATTACTGAAGTGCTCGAAGATGACAATGCTATCACCTACGTGGTTGAAATCGACCCCGAGCTTTACGACATGGATACCATTGAAGAAGCAGGCGACGCATTGAAGCCATCAGTTGCTGAAAGCTTTAACGGGCCCGATTCACGCGAATTTATCGAACTGCTTATCGACCTTAATCTCAATTTAGCGTATCGTCTTCAATATCCCGATAACTCCCATCCCTTCGAATTAGTATTCACCCCCACCGAGTTGAAACACTACATCGGCAGATAATTTCCGCAACATTGCAGCTATAAGCGACACAAAACATAGTCAAACGATAAAAATATTGCAGCATCACCCCGATGTTGCAATATTTTTATTACATTTGCATTATCGAAAATCACAATTACTAACAAACTTAATCTTTTTTGACCATGCAAATGCAAACTGAAATCATCATCGCCATCGTAGTAGCCGGAGTAATGTTCCTGTTCTGGTTCTTCTCGATTCTGCTCTGGATATCCGCAATGTTCTCCGGACTGCGCATCTCCCCATTCCAGCTCGGATGGATGAGAATACGCCAGGTGCCACCATCAAAAATAGTCCGAAGCCTTATCGAAGCCCATCAGGCCGGGCTCAAAAACATCACCCGCCAGGACCTTGAGGCCCACCACATGAGCGGCGGCGACGTCACAAACCTCATCCACGCCCTCGTGTCGGCCGACAAAGCCAACATCCCGCTGACATTCCACCAGGCCGCCGCCATCGACCTCGCCGGGCGCAACGTGCTTGATGCAGTCAACACC
>CAMWUH010000185.1 GCA_947177325.1 uncultured Bacteroidales bacterium | reverse complement strand
CGTTGTCATATCATTTTTTGTCTATGAGATTAGCCTTGAAGAAAGATATAAGTTTATCGAACGGAATAAGATCCGTGCGGTCATATAGGTCAACGTGTCCTGCACCCGGCACTACAACCAGTTCCTTGTGTTTAGCGAAGGGTTTCGTTCCCTTCATAATAATTTACGAAGGCGCGGTTAACTAATTTAGTACCACCCGGAGTTGGATAATCTCCGGTGAAGTACCAATCGCCGGGGTGATTGGGGATGGCGGTGTGCAGCCCTTCAATTGACTGGTATATAATGTCAACTTCAGCAACCGTTTCGGCCGGAGTGAGCATTTCAGCAATTTTCTTGCTTATTTCAGCGTCGGAGAAGGGAGCATATATCTCTTTTACGTGGTTGACCGTTGAGTTAGTAGCTTCGTCTTTACACTTAAGATACACCTCCCGGAGCAGGTTGCCTCTCCCCTGCTCTTTAAGGAGCTCTACGGCTGCTCGGAATGCGATAAATTCTGCCATACGCGACATATCAATGCCGTAGCAATCAGGGTAACGTACTTGAGGCGAGGAGGATAGAATAATAATACGCTTGGGATGAAGTCGATCAAGCATTTTAATGATTGATTGTCGGAGTGTTGTTCCGCGAACAATGCTATCGTCAATTACGACCAGAGTGTCGCAATGATTCTTAACTATGCCATAAGTGACGTCGTAAACGTGTGCGGCTAAATCATTGCGAGAGTTTCCTTCTGCGATGAATGTACGAAGTTTAATGTCTTTGAGCGCTATTTTTTCAACTCTCAGTTTCTGCTTCATTATCTTGACCAGGCTTTCTTCCGACAGGTCGTTTGAGGCCGCCAACGCCAAAATTTTGTCGGCTTTGTGGCGGTCGAGAATTTTATTAAGACCCTCGACAAGACCGATGAATGCCACTTCGGCAGTGTTCGGAATAAAAGAAAATACTGAGTCAATCAAGTTTTGGTTGAGCGCTGTGTAGACTTGACCGGCGAGTTGCCGGCCGAGCTCTTTGCGCTCGTGGTAGATGTCTTTATCACTACCGCGCGAGAAGTATATTCTCTCAAAAGAGCAGCGTTTATTCAGGCGTTGAGGAAGAATTTGTTTAAGGGTAATTTTACCCTGTTTGTTGACCAAAATCGCCTCACCGGGAGTTAGTTCCTTAACTGCACTGCAAGCAACGTTAAATACAGTTTGAATTACCGGGCGCTCTGATGCGACCACGACCACCTCGTCGTCGCAGTAGTAAAACGCGGGGCGAATGCCGTTGGAATCGCGGAGAGCGAACATCTCCCCTGACCCGGTTGCTCCGCATATCACGTAGCCGCCGTCCCATTGCGGAGCTGTGGCATTGAGTACGCGCGATATGTCCATTTCATCTTCTATTCGGGAAGAAAGCACAGGCTCCTCGATACTGTTGCGCAACTCTCGATAAACGCGATGATGTTCGCGGTCAAGCTCAAATCCAATTTGCTCGAGAAGCATGAATGTGTCGCCATAAATGCGCGGGTGCTGACCTTGATTAACTACATTGTTGAATATTTCATCGACGTTGGTCAGATTAAAGTTGCCGCACAGCAGCAGATTGCGAGCTTTCCAATTGTTGCGTCGGAGAAAAGGATGCACGTAAGAGATGCCTGATTTGCCGGTAGTTGAATAGCGAAGATGGCCGATATTGATCTGGCCTATGAATGGAGCCAAAGTTTCAGCTTCTTCAGGGGACATTTCTTCGAGATGGTCAGCTTTGAGCATAGGTCCAATTTTATCGAAAATCTCGGTAATAGCATTGGTGCCCATTGCTCGCTCGCGGAATATGTATTCGTTACCGGGAACGGTTTGCAATTTGACCACACCCAAACCGGCAGCTTCCTGGCCACGGTTATGCTGCTTCTCCATTAAAAGGTAGAGCTTGTTGAGAGCGTAGGCGTAAGTGCCGTATTTTTCTTTATAATAGCTGAGCGGACGGAGCAGACGCACCATCGCGACACCACATTCGTGTTTAATTTGTTCCATATCGAGAAATTAAAGAGGGCTGCACGCTCGCGGGAAATGAGTGTGTAGCCCTCTTTGTTAATGTTTATAGCCGATACCTTGTTTAGAAATCATTGACTATGGATTATCGAGCAAAAAGGAGTTCGCGATATTTGGGCAATGGCCACATTTCGTTGTCGACCATCAGCTCAAGTTTGTCGATATGGTATCGAATCGTTTCCATGCACGGGAGCACGTTGTCGTGGTAAGCGATAGCTTTTTCACGCTCGTTTTCAATTCGATTGGCTTCCTTGCGAGCTTTGACCATTTTATCAACTTCTTCTTTGATAATGGTCATGTGGCGCGAAATTTTTTCGATAGTTGTCAAATCTTGTTCAAGCACTTCGGCGCAGCGACCTTCGGGCAGGAGGGATTTGAGTTTTACCAAGTTATCAATTAATATGGATTGATAGCGAGTGGCAACGGGAATAACATGGTTTATGGCCAGGTCGCCGAGCACACGGGCTTCGATTTGGATTTTCTTGGTGTAAACCTCCCATTTTACTTCATTGCGGGCTTCAAGCTCAACTTCAGAGAAGACGCCGGTTTCGGTAAACATCTTGACCGAAGATGGCTTGAGATAAGCGTCGAAGATTTTAGGGGGACAAGTCTCGCAGTCCAAGCCGCGACGAGCAGCTTCGGCTTTCCATTCATCGCTATAGCCATTACCGTCGAAGTGGATTGCTTTAGATTCAATAATCAGAGCTCTGACTTCTTCGAGAATTGCGTGGTTAAGGTCTTCGCCTTTAGCTACACGAGCATCAACTTTAGTTTTGAATTCAACAAGTTGCTCGGCAACGGCAGCATTCAGGGCAATCATGGCTGATGCGCAGTTGGCTGAAGAACCTACGGCACGGAACTCAAATCGGTTGCCTGTAAATGCGAAGGGGGATGTGCGGTTGCGGTCGGTGTTATCGAGCATGATTTCAGGAATCTGCGCAACTCCCAATGAAATGCCTGATTTGCCGGCAATGTTGAGTAATTCGGCAGCGGTTGATTTTTCAAGCTGGCTGAAGATTTCAGCGAGCTGTGAACCGGTGAAAATAGAGATGATAGCCGGAGGGGCCTCGTTGGCGCCAAGACGGTGGGCGTTAGTTGCAGAGGCGATGGAAGCTTTCAGGAGCGCGTTATGACGATGAACTGCAGCCATAGCGTTTGCCACGAAAGTGATAAATTGCAAGTTTTGGAGAGGTGTCTTGCCGGGGGCGAAGAGGAGCACTCCCCTATCAGTTCCAAGGCTCCAGTTGTTATGCTTGCCTGAGCCATTGACTCCGGCGAAGGGCTTTTCGTGGAGTAGAACCCGGAAGTTGTGGCGACGGGCAACTTCTGAAATGAGCGACATCAGAAGGAGGTTATGGTCGTTGGCGAGGTTGGTTTCCTCAAACACCGGAGCGAGCTCAAACTGGTTGGGAGCAACCTCGTTGTGACGGGTTTTAGCCGGGATACCGAGTTTGTGACATTCGATTTCCAAATCGAGCATGAAGGCCTCAACGCGCGAGGGAATTGCTCCAAAGTAGTGGTCTTCAAGTTGTTGGTTCTTGGCGCTTTCGTGGCCCATCAATGTGCGACCGGTCAGCACGAGGTCGGGGCGAGCATTGTAGAGAGCTTCATCAACGAGGAAATATTCTTGTTCCCAGCCCAAGTAAGAGTTAACGTGCTCAACTTTAGGATCGAAGTAGCGGGCAACATCAGTGGCAGCTTTGTCGACAGCGTTGAGAGCTCTCAACAATGGAGTCTTATAGTCGAGCGACTCACCGGTGTAGGATATAAAGATGGTGGGGATACAAAGAGTTTTGTCGAGGATAAAGGCCGGAGAAGAAATATCCCAGGCTGAGTAGCCACGAGCTTCAAATGTGTTGCGGATGCCACCGTTGGGGAAGCTTGAGGCATCGGGTTCTTGCTGAACAAGGAGTTTACCGTTGAATTTTTCAATTACGCCACCTTTGCCATCGTGTTCAATAAAGGCATCATGTTTTTCGGCAGTGCCATCGGTGAGGGGGTGGAACCAGTGGGTATAATGGCGGACACCGTTGTCGAGTGCCCATCTCATCATGCCGGCAGCAACGCTGTCGGCCACTTCCCGCGAAATTGATTCTTTATGGTCAATTGCATGAACGAGAGCGTCGTAAGTATCTTTGGGGAGATACTCAAACATTTTTTGGCGGTTGAAAACGTATTTTCCATAATACGCTTCAGGGCGTTCTTTGGGAATTTCAACCGGGATTGCTTTTCGGTCAAAAGCTTCTTTGACCACTTTAAATCGCAGCATTGACATAATGATTGCTTGTTTTGGTTATTTTGAAAAAAGTAAGTTGTCGATAGTTAAGCAGCTGATGTT
>CAMWUH010000184.1 GCA_947177325.1 uncultured Bacteroidales bacterium | reverse complement strand
CCGAATTTCTGCAGACAGGTCGCGACCTTGGTAGAGCATTGGCCGAGGCCGGCTTTGCAGTGGTCAGCGGCGGAGGCCGCTCGGGCATGATGGCGGCTGTTATCGAGGGTGCTTCAGAGGTCGGGGGCACTACAATCGGCGTTCTCCCCCAATTTATGATTGACCGCGGCTGGAACCACCCTGCACTGACCTCAACCATCGCGACCCCCGACATGCACGCCCGCAAGTCGACCATGGCATCGATGAGCTGCGCAGCCATAGCGATGCCGGGGGGCGTGGGTACCTTTGAAGAGTTGCTTGAAATAATCACCTGGCGCCAGCTCGGCCTGTTTCAGGGCCAGGTTATCATTTTCAACATCGACGGCTACTACGACCCGCTTATTCAGCTTTTGGAAAACGCTATCAAGCTTCGCTTCATGAACCCCGACCACCGCAATCTCTACCATCTGGTCGACAACGTGGAGCAAGCCGTCAGTATTGCTCTGACTCCCGCCCCGAAGCGCGATTTCACACAAAAAATCGTTTAATCCTACTGATTGTCAATGCCACTGATTAAGCAGATATATCACGAAGAAGATGCGCCAATCGACCACGCTGCGTTGATGCAATCAGCTACCGCTCCGGCCGACACCTGGCACAACGGCCTCAAGGCCGAGGAGCGCCCGGTGGCCACCGGCGCCGGCTCGATGCTGTCGACCGTAATCGTGATAATTCTCGCTCTGCTGGCCTTGAATTTCCGCCATTGCCGCCGACTGATTAAAAACATTCCGGCAGCATTGTTTCGCAACCGCCTGTCGGTCAACTCTTTTGACAATCACACCACTTCCGAGAACCGCACCTACCTGATTCTGCTCCTCCTGCTGTTTATTTGTGAAGGGGTTATGATTGTGGCTTGCGCTCCCGCCTACGGCATTGAAATTGCCGCAGTCAATCTGGTCAAGAGCGCCTTGACGATGTCGGGGCTCGCGGCTGCTTTCTATCTGTTTGAACTGGCGGCATACGCCACCGTGGGCTACGCATTTGCCACTCCTTCCGCCACTCGCGAATGGCTGCGCGGCTTCAATGCCTCCCAGGCATTCCTGGCCATTCTGCTCATTCTCCCGGCGTTGATTGCCGTGGTCAGCCTCCAATGGCTCTCAGTTGCCGTAACAGTGGCCTGCATAGCCTATATATTAGCCCGGTCGCTATTTATTTATAAAGGTTTTAAAATTTTTTATAATAATTTCCCGTCATTACTCTATTTTATTTTGTACCTTTGCACCCTGGAAATTGTTCCGCTGCTGATTGTGGCGAAAATTGCCAAGGGCGTTTTGCGCAATCTATGATTATTTCTTACTTTAACCTCCATTTCATTTACACTTTACCTTTTTCCACGACGTGAAAATCAAAAAAATTCTGGTATCTCAGCCTAAACCATCTTCTGAGAAATCACCTTACTACGATATCGCTCGCCGTCATAACGTTGAAATCGTGTTCCGCCCCTTCATCAAGGTCGAAGGCCTGTCGTCAAAGGAATTTCGTCAGCAGAAAATTAATATCCCTGATTTCACTGCCATAATTTTTACGGCGCGCACCGCTATTGACCACTTCTTCCGCCTTTGCGAAGAGATGCGCATCACCATCCCCGACACCATGAAATATTTCTGCACCACCGAAACCATCGCGCTCTATCTGCAGAAATATATCGTTTACCGTAAACGCAAAATTTTCCACGGCACTACCGGCAAACTCGCCGACCTCATCCCCTCGCTTACAAAACACAACAAAGAGAAATATCTCTACGCCGTCAGCGACGTCAACAAAGACGACGCCAACGTGGCCGCTCTTGAAAAAGCGGGCATTGACTTCACTAAAGCTATCATGTATCGCACTGTCAGCAACGACTTCACCCCCGACGAGGCGTTTGACTACGATATGCTCCTCTTTTTCAGCCCCTCGGGCATTGCTTCGTTGGTGAAGAATTTCCCCAACTTTGAGCAGGGCGACATCGCAATAGGTTGCTTCGGCGCCTCTACCGCCAAGTCAATCAAAGATGCCGGTTTCCGCCTCGACATGGAAGCGCCCACCGCGAAAGCCCCCTCGGTTACCGCCGCTCTCGACCAGTTCCTTGCCGAAACCAACGCCTGACCCGGCCCCGATGAAACAATTTACCCTGAAAAAAGAGCATAAGCTGACCTCGACCGAGGCCATCGAGCGCTTGTTTTCAGGCAAGCAGGCCGGAGCCGAAGTTCAACAGGCTCTCTGCTTTCCGCTTCGCGCCGTGTGGGCAGAATCAATAGGCCGGCCAAAAGGGCAGCTGCGCCACAAATTCCTTATTTCCGTACCTAAAAAGCGATTGCGCCACGCCGTTGACCGCGTGGCTATGCGCCGACGCATCCGCGAAGCCTATCGCCTGCATCACGCACAGGCCGAAGAAATCTCGGCCACCGACTCCCGGCTCCCCCTTGACATAGTCTTTATCTATGTGGCCAACGAGCAGCGTTCCTACGCCGCCATAGAGCGCGCAATGATTCAAATACTCTCTGCCATCCACCCCTCAGCCCGATGAGCCTTAAAACCGCCTTAAAATCGCTCTGCTACGGTGTGCGTCTGCTGTTGGTGTGGTTGCTCTCGCTCCCCATCAAATTTTATCGCGCATGTATCTCACCCATGCTCCCGGCCTCCTGTCGCTTCACCCCCACCTGCAGCCAGTATGCCCTCGAAGCTCTCCGGCGTCACGGTCCTTTCAAAGGACTTTGGCTCACAATTCGCCGCATCAGCCGCTGTCACCCCTGGGGAGGCTCAGGCTACGACCCCGTGCCTTAAGTTGCATGGAAGATCCGGCTCGTATCTCTCAGTTTATTAACCTGCCAATGCTCGATTTCCACTCCCATCGCCCCGGTGGCATCCACGCCTACAACCCCGATGAAGCCTCAGAGGCCATTTTAAGCCCCGTGGCAGCCATTGGTGTGCATCCGTGGCAGTCTGCCTCACCCGAGGTCGAGAAGTGGCTTAGCGAGCTTCCTGCGCTTTTGTCGCGCCCTGAAGTGGTAGCGCTGGGCGAAGTGGGCATCGATCCCAACCGCGGAGCCCCGCTTCAGCAACAAATCGCCCTGGCGCAACATCAACTGCGATTGGCCTCTGAAATGAAGCTGCCGGCAATCATCCACGCCGTTAAATCTTATCATCTGATTCTTCAGCTTTTCGACCGGATTCACCCCTCCCGCCCCTGGGCTCTGCACGCCTACAACGGCCGCGGCCAAGTTACAGCCGAGATGGCACGACGCGGCATATTCATGTCGGCGGGTCACCGCTCGTCTGATGCCTCAATCGCTTCAATCCCAGAACATCTTTTACTGGCTGAAACCGACGCTTACCCTGCCGACCTCATCACAATCGAGGAAATAATCGACCGCATCGCCGCCATACGCCACTCCACCCCGGCCCACATCACCGACATCGTGGCCGCCAACCTCTCCCGCTTCCTCAACCCCTGACCCTCCCCAAATAATTCTTACAAATCTTATGGGCCTATCGGGATGGTTGAAGCTGCTACGCAGCGATGTTTGTGCATAAGGGGTCAAAAATAACCAATAGCTCATGAGTCCACGCCGAAAGTGTGGACGATGTTTCAAAGAGTCTGCTTTTTCGTTGTCATTCAACAATTCTCAATCAAGCAAAAAAGGTTGCGACCCAATGCCGGGCCACAACCTCCGTAACCAATTTAACCCATTGGTTATTTGAGCTTGATAATTGTTAGCAGAGATCTTCTTTCGACCGATTATTTGCGGATGTAGATACCTTCACTACCCAGGACAATCTTATTTTTCTTGACGTCACTTGCAGGTACATAGTATCTTTCATAATCGTCCTCATCGTAGCGAAGAGTAAGAGTATTGTCTTTATAGTCATAACTGCCTCCTTCACCATAGTAGCCACTATAGAAAGAACCGTTTTTATTGAATTTGAAGTAATCGTCATAGTCGATTTCCCCATCTTCTTCATCGATAAAATACCATGTGCCGGTGATATCAGCTGAGCCATTAGGTTCGTCCTTATCGTCATCTTTACAAGAAGACAAAGCTACTGAAGCTGACAGGACAATCAACATCATCGCCATAAATTTGGAGAAAGAAAAGTGTGTCAATGCTTTTTTCATTGCGAATTAAAAATTACATTGGCCTTACAGTCCTATCGGCCGATTCTCAGATAACAGAAACGTGGACTGACTCACAATACCTGCTACTGATGGTCCTGAGAAAACCTTGAATGCAAAGGTATTAATATAACAGCCCACGCTATAACGCGAGAACCGCCTTGTTACCTTCTTGCATTCGTAGAAAATTTCTCAGGTTTTCAGTAGCAAGATAAGCAAAACTCTAACTTTGCAGCAGCAAATAGGAGAATGTTAAATTTGTCTTAAAAAAGCC
>CAMWUH010000183.1 GCA_947177325.1 uncultured Bacteroidales bacterium | reverse complement strand
CTCACCTCGACACTGCCAGTGTCGCGCTCTAGCCAGATGAGCTAATACCCCGTCTGTTCTTTACGTTCGCAAAGGTAACGCTTTTCCAATTATTTTCCAAATTATTTTAAGAATTTTTACTCCCAACTTGTTTTTTTAGCTCTTCACGCTGATTTTTCATCTCATTTTCTTTTTTCTGTTTCCAATAAAGCGTTATCTTTGCGTTATAATCAGTTTTATCACATCATTATAATGGACAATACGAGCATCAAGACTCTTGAAAAAGTTGTCGTCAGATTTTCAGGCGACTCCGGCGATGGTATGCAGCTTGCCGGTAATATTTTCACTAACGTTTCTGCCGGCCTCGGCAACCAAGTTTCAACTTTCCCTGACTATCCGGCTGAAATCCGTGCCCCTCAAGGCTCCCTTAGCGGCGTGTCGGGCTTCCAGGTCAGTGTTGGCTCCGATGTCCACACTCCAGGCGATGCCGCCGACGTGCTCATCGCTATGAATCCCGCAGCTCTCAAGCAAAACTACAAGTTTCTAAAACCCGGGGGCGTTATCATCGCTGACGCTGACTCTTTCAAAGAAGAGGGCCTCAAAAAAGCCCTTTTCACCACCGACGACCCAATCGCCGAGCTTGGCATTAAATCGCAGGTGCTCCTTGTGCCCGTAACCACCCTTACCAAAGCCGCTCTCGCCGACTCCGGAATGGACAACAAAGCCATCCTCAAATGCCGCAACATTTTAACTCTCGGCCTCGTTTGCTGGCTCTTTGACCGCCCTCTTGAAGGCGCCCTGAAAATGCTCAAAAGCAAATTCGCCAAGAAACCCGCCATTTACGAAGCCAACGCCAAAGTGCTCCAAGCCGGCTACGACTACGGCCACAACATCCACGCTTCAGTGTCAACCTATCGCATCGAAACTGAAGCCGCGCGCCCCGGCGTCTATACCGACCTCAACGGCAACACCGCCACCGCCTGGGGCCTCATCATGGCATCTGAAAAATCAGGTCGTCCGCTGTTCCTCGGCTCCTATCCCATCACACCCGCTACCGATATCCTCCACGAGCTCGCCAAACGTAAAGACCTCGGCGTCAAAGCTTGCCAGATGGAAGACGAAATCGCCGGCGTTTGCTCCGCAATCGGAGCTTCTTTCGCCGGCAACCTGGCCGTTACATCAACTTCCGGCCCCGGTCTCGCACTTAAAAGCGAAGGTATCGGCTTAGCTGTTATCGCCGAATTGCCTCTGGTGGTGATCGACGTGCAGCGCGGTGGCCCCTCTACCGGCCTCCCCACCAAAACCGAACAAACCGACCTTCTTCAGGCTCTCTACGGCCGCAACGGTGAGTCGCCCATCTGTGTGGTTGCCCCCACTTCCCCCACTGACTGCTTTGATATGGCTTTTGAAGCCTGCCGCATCGCCCTTGAGCACATGACCCCCGTCATTCTCCTCAGCGACGCCTTCATCGGCAACGGCTCCTCGGCCTGGCGCGTGCCCGAAGCCTCCGACTATCCCGAAATCCATCCCCGCCGAGTGCCCGGCGAAATCATCGACGGATGGACCCCATATATGCGCGACTCCGAAACCCTCGCCCGCTATTGGGCTATCCCCGGCGAAGACAATCTTCCCCATCGTATCGGTGGCCTTGAGAAAGACTCCGTCACCGGCGCCATCTCTACCGACCCCGTCAACCACGAAAAAATGGTTAATCTCCGTCGCGAAAAAATTGCACGCATCGCCAACGATATTCCCGAGCTCGAAGTGCAAGGCAACACCGAAGCCGACACCCTCATCGTTGGCTGGGGCGGCACTTACGGCCACCTGCTCACCGCCACCAAAGAACTCAACCGCGAAGACATCCCCGTGGCCACCGCCCAATTCCGCTACATCAATCCCCTGCCGCGCAACACAGCCGACATTCTCAGCCGTTACCGCCGCGTAATCGTTGCCGAGCTCAACTGCGGCCAGTTTGCCGACTATCTCCAAGCCCGCTTCCCCAACGTCGAAATCCACCGCATCAACAAAATCCAAGGCCAGCCATTCCTCGTTGGCGAGCTCGTTGACAAAGTAAAGGAAATCGTTAAATAATCATCCCCCTATATTTATCCCGATTATATGGACCAAACTACATATACAGCCGCCAACTATAAAAACCCCAACCCCGTGCGCTGGTGCCCCGGCTGCGGCGACCACGCCATACTCAACTCGCTCCATAAAGCAATGGCTGCTCTTGGTGTTCCACCCGAAAAAACCGCCGTTATCTCCGGTATCGGATGCTCTTCACGCCTCCCCTACTACATGAGCACCTTCGGCTTCCACACCATCCACGGACGCGCTGCCGCTATCGCCACCGGCTTCAAAGTCGCCAATCCCCAAATGACCGTTTGGCAAATCTCAGGCGACGGCGACGGACTCGCCATCGGCGGCAACCACTTCATCCACGCCGTGCGTCGCAATGTCGACATCAACATCTGTCTGTTCAACAACAAAATCTATGGCTTGACCAAAGGCCAATACTCCCCAACCAGCGACCGTGGCTTCGTTTCAAAGTCGTCACCCTACGGCACCACCGAAGACCCCTTCATCCCCGCCGAATTAGTCTTTGGCGCTCGCGGCAACTTCTTCGCCCGCTCAATCGACGTTGAGCTCCAGACATCAGTAGAAGTGATGGAAGCAGCTGCCCGCCATCGCGGCACCTCCGTAGTGGAAATACTCCAGAACTGCGTTATCTTCAACAACGGCATCCACAACGCAATCGTCGACCGCGAATTCCGCGCCGACCGCACCATCCACCTCCGCAATGGCGAAAAAATGCTCTTCGGCAAAGAGATGAACCGCGGGCTCGTGCAAGACGGCTTCGGGCTCAAAGCCGTTACCATAGGCCAAGACGGTTACACAATCGACGACGTGCTCGTTCACGACGCCCACACACCCTCCAACTTCCTCCATCAGCAACTCGCCATGATGGATGGCACTGACTTGCCCCTTGCCGTTGGCGTAATCCGCGACGTTGAAGCCCCCGTCTACAACGAGGAAATCGACCGCCAAGTTGCCGAAGTGACCGCAAAAAAAGGCTTCACCTCTCTGCGCGACATGGTGCTCGCCGGCGACACCTGGACCGTCGAATAACCATTTAGCCAATCAAGCGCTCAAACTTAACGTAACATTTACAGACATAGGAGGCGGCCGTGGCAAGTCACGGCTGCCTCTATTCTATTAAAATGGAGAGTAGCAGTGTCAATATGGATTTATTGACAACTTTTACAACCTAAAATCTCGATTATTCAGGTATGAAAATAAAGTCACTCATATTTATTCTTATCTTGCTTCCCACTCTGTTATATGGCCGCAATGCTCTCCCTAAAGTGACATATAACAACATGGAGTTTATTGATGTAGCCGGCGACAATGCGGTTGAGCCTTTCTTTGTGCTTAACCGCTATCTTGGAGCTGACAACAAGGTTATCGTGCCCGACTCGATAATGTGCAAAGGGACCAACTATGCTGTCAAGGGAATAGCCCAACTTGCATTCCTCGGCTCGAGAGATTTTTTAAAAGAGGTGTATCTTCCCAATTCCGTGACCTACATAAACGAGGACGTCTTTTCGGGATGCCGGAAACTGGAGTACGTTAAACTCCCTGAGAAATTGAGCAGTGTCGGAGAGCGGGCTTTCCAAGATTGCGTGTTAATCAATAAAATAGTATTCCCTCGGTCGTTAAAAAATCTGGGGCAATGCGCTTTCTCGGGCTGTAAAGGTCTTAAAGTCGTAATTTTCACAAGCGACAGCCTGCAATTATGGAGGGGCGAGGCCTGGCAGTTCCCATTTTCGATGTGTAATGATGAGCTGACAATCTATGCACCTCAATCATTGATCGACAAGGTCGGTTATTATGCAATGTGGAGAGCTGCAAAATGGAAAGAACTCACCCCCGAAATTGCTGAAAAATATAGCATCTATGATCAATCCGGGAAGCCTAAAACGTCTGAAGACTCCTTCTTTGATTTTTTGTTCTATTACTTATATGACTTCTACGATATCTACGATATCGACGATCTATTTTGATTTCGGCTACTGATTGTATCTCGGAAGATCTAATCTCTCAAATTGTTCCCTGCAAGGTACAATTTAATAAATTGATCCTTCAAAGATAAAATCAATCAAATTGTATCTTCCAAGATACAATTAGTAACATTGTTCCTTATAAGAAACAATTTTGTTATCTTTGCGGAAATACTTGTTACTATGGAACTTTTAAATCAAAGATATAAAAAACTATTATCCGAAGTAAAGACCAACACACACCGTTTCCTTTTTTTTGAGATTGATTGGAATCAACCTCTGATCGGTATAAAGGGACAGCGAGGCGTTGGGAAAACAACGCTTTTGCTCCAACGGATCAAGGAAACTGATCCAAGAGGCGAAGTATCTTTTTATGCCTCCCTCGACAATCTGTGGT
>CAMWUH010000182.1 GCA_947177325.1 uncultured Bacteroidales bacterium | reverse complement strand
CCACGGTTGAGGAGGCTGAGGTAGAGAGGAGCGCAGAGGAGCTGCCGGCCGATAGGAGAAGTATGCGGTAGAGTTTCATAACTATGAAGTGTGAGGGGGGGGAGGAGAGATTTGGGTTACATGCTCAGCGACAGGCCGAATGAGAGGGTGTTGAATTGCGGGCCCCATTGCTCGTTGAAGAGTTTCAGCGGGGAGTATCTGACATAGAGCGACGCCGAGCGGGTCCAGCCTATGGCGGCCATGAGGTCGAGAGTCAGCAGGCGCTGATGCAGATTGCGATAGGAGTTCTTGAACTGGAGGTCGTTGACGTAGGTTGTGCTTGAGGCACAGGTAAAGGTGTTGAACATAGCGGCTGCTCCAATGGTGATTCCAAATCCGTTGCTGATGTTTTGGGTGATGGTGACGGGCACTTGGAAGCCGAAGTTGCGCAGGCGCGAGCTGACGCGGTCAGCTTCGACGGGGATTATGGAGAGGCGGTGGTGGTCGGCGAGGAACACTTGGCCATGGTGGAGGGTGAACTGGCGATAGTGGAAGCCGAAGCCGATGCCGAATTGCGGGCCCCCCTGCCAGGGTTGCAGCTCAAGGCCTACGATTTTGCCCAGACCGCACTCGATGGAGCCTGACAAGCCTTTGGGGGCAGCGGTGGGCACGGTCACGCCGATGTAGAAGTCGTTGCCCCACACCACACGGCTCTTTTTATGGCTGCGCTGATTGAGGAACGGGAGGCTCAGTCCCCACTCTTCGTCGTCGATTTTGCCGAGGTCGAGGGTAGAGTTGACTTCGGTGGTGAGTGAATAGTAGTAGTGGGGGTCTTTGTCAGAGCCTGTGAGGGTTATGGTTGAGATTTGCCCTTTTTTGGTGACGACAACCTGCCTGACTCCGTTGACGTCGGTCAAAGTGTCGGCCGGAGCGGCGGGTGATTCGGCGGGCGATTTGGCTGATGCGGCAGGGGCAATGGCCACTAAGGCTGCCGCTATTGTTAACCATGATTTCAGATGCATGACTGAGGAGGGGGGGTGATGAAATTAGACTGGAGAGTGAGAGAAACGTGATGTTGGTGCCGGCTCTTAACCCGATGGGGGGCTATTTGAGCAGCTTCTTGATTTCTTTGGCGTCGGCTTTGCCGTCGATGTAGATGAGCACTATGCGGTCGCCCTTGTTGCGGTGCTGGTTGAGATAGAACAGATAGCGCTTGAGGCCGCCGCGCGAAGGAAGTTGATAGAAAGCGTAGTAGATGCCGCCGTCGCGGTAGGCGACTTCGCGGTCAATGGCTGAAGCGCCATCGTGGGCCACAAGGCTCTCGATGGTGGCGGCCTGCTCGGGGCAGTCGCGGAGCGTCAGCGAATGGAACGATGATAGCTTGTAGCTCTTAAGCCGGTCGCCTGTCATGACGGTTTCGGTAGCTTTGGGATTGCCGCTGAAAGGGCCGTCGAAGAGCGATGCAACCGATAGCCCGTCCTGAGCGAAAGCCAGCAGGGGGAGCAATAAGAATAAGATGAGGAAGCGTTTCATGCAGTGATAATGAAGGGATGGAGGGGGAGGAGAGGTGGAGAGGCGGGAAGGAGAATGAGGTAACGCGGTTGGTTATGGGGAAATGTGAGTAGACTGAAAGGGAGGGGTCGAGAGGACAGAGTTAGCAGCGCGGGGTTGAGAGTGGGAGAGTTACTCGAAGATGTCGCCGATAAGGCGGAGGTCGTCGTTGACGTCGGCATCGATGTCATCGGCAGCGTCGCCCATGAGGGAGAGCTGGCTGAGCATGAGGTCCTCGATGGCGTTATCGTCATTGATAACGGTGCCTTCGACCATAGCGTAGCATTTTGAGGAGGAGAGCTCGGATGTGTGGTTGGAGATATAAGTGATACCTCCGGCCAAAGCCGCAATAACAATAGAGGCGGCTGCGACGCGCTGCATGAACGGGCCGAAAATGTTGCTTCGCGCGGCTGATTTCTCTGCTGCGGGCATGGCAGCGAAGCTGATGACGGCGCGAGCTTCGTCAATCATGGGCGATTGCTCGGTTGTGGTGGCGAGCAGATGGCGCAGACGCTGCTCTTGGTCGAGCGTTGTCAACCCGGCAAAGTAGAGGTCAATTAGTTGGCTGAGTTGGAGTGAAGGTGGCATATCCGCTTATGGGGTGTAAGATAGATGTAACTTAATTTGTGTATATTGATGTAAGTAAAGTAAGCTGAGAGGAGCAAGCTGAGCGTCAGCGTGGGGGGTCAACTCTTGGAGCGGCGTATGTAGATTTCTCTGATTGTTCGCCTTGCCCGGCTGAGAATCAATCGGGCGTTGGCCTCGGAGAGATTGAAGCGCTCGGCAATGTCGGCCATTTCCCATCCGTCGCGGTCGCGCAGGTAGAGGATTTGGCGGTCGCGGTCGGAGAGGTTGGCTTCGATGAGCGTTTGAACTTCAATGTAGAGGTCGGCACGGTCAGCGGCTTGAGCTTTGGAGTCAGCGTCGTCGTCGATGTCGGCCACTTGAGGGGAGGCGTCGTCGATTGAAACGGTTGGCGCGGAGGCTTGCCGCCGGAGCGAGTCGATGCAGAGATTCTTGACCGTGGTTGTTGACAAAGCGATAGCTTCGGCTTCGGACTTTGGCGTTGATTTGGAGCTCCAAAGGCGAATGAAAGCTTCTTGCAACACATCGTTGGCGGCGTCGTCGTCGGCTGCGGAGAAGCGACGGGCTACGGCCAACAAGCGATTGCGGGCTTTGCTGAATACCAATGTCAGGAGTTGATTATTCATCGCTACACTATCTTAACGCACGGCGCGATGATTTGCAACATCGGTCGATAAAAAAAGTTGAAACGGAGATGAGCAGTCTGCGGCCTCACGGCTTTGCCCAAGTGAAGTTGCGACGGCGATAGGAGCGTGCGCGCAACAGATAAACGAAGTTGTAAAACGGCCTGAAAATCATCAGCAGGGGGAGGGCAAGGAAGTTGACTCTGATACCCAACACTCGCGAGGCTTTCACCCAAGCGAGTGTTGCGGCGACAATCCACGCCAGTCCGGCCACGGCAGCGATCACGCCGGGGAGCATATTGGGCTTGCAGAGGCAGAAGCAGGCCACCGTGGCGGCAATCCACGCCCACATCATAGCCGAGGCAGCGGCCATGCGGCGGCGTGCTCCGCGATACACCATCCCGGCCGTGAAATTGTGGCGCAGCTTGCTCAGCCGGTGTTGGGTGTAGAAGTCGGGGCATTGGAGCGTCACGAGGGCATCCTCCTCGATAGCCACCGAAGGGCGCGCGTGAGGAGCCATGGTTGAAACAATGATATCATCCTCGCCGTTGTGAAGCCCTACGGAGTTGGTCAGCCCTTTATGGTCGAGAATCAGTCGGCGCTCAAATCCCAGGCAGGAGGCCGAGCCGCGATAAGGCTCCCCTTTGACTGCGCGCGACAGGTAGGTGACAGCGTCGGCCAGGATGTCAAAGCGAGCCATAGCCGAGGTGCGGTGGCCGTTGCGCTCGCGAGGCGATGCAAAGCCGATGACCAGTGTGGAGCCGGCGGCAAAGTGGCGCGCCATGGTGGTGAGCCATTTCTCCGACGACGGCAGCATATCTGACTCGGTCAGGATAACGAGGGGATATTTGGCAGCCTTTATGCCCAGGGCAATCGCAAGCTTTTTGCGGCTCAGAGCGTGGGCCTCGTCGGGCACAAACGTAAGGTGGAGATTGTGGTGGTCGGCCTGGAGCTGATTGACAACATCGGCCGTGTGTGACGACTTGCCGTCGGAAACCACAATGATTTCATAATCGCCGGGATAGTCTTGGTCGAAGATAGCAGTCTGCCAGCGATGGAGCGCGCGCGACGACTCTTTGTCGTAAACGATAATCGAAATCTTCGGCATCGGCTCCTCAAGCGGCTTCGACCCGTCGGTATAAGGTTCGCAAGGCTCCACGGAGCGAATCATCGAGCAGTAATTGAAAATAATCCAAAGGGCCGCTACAACGGCAACGGCCATCAGAGCGATTGAGAGAGTATCTTGAGGAATTTCAAACATAATAAATCATTGCTATCATTTCTGATTGCAAAGTTACGGAAAAATTTCCAATCAATGTATAATAGAGATATTTGTTTTGAAATCTCTATCCCCCTCTGATTAATAATACGGCTTAATTAGAATTAAGTAACTGTTAAAAATTAAACGATATTATTTCTAAAGCAACTACTTAACAAATTCTTTTATACTCTCTGCGGTTGTAAATTGGTTAAAATCAAAATTTTCATCAGTCATTTAGCTCGCTATACTCCTTCTTCAAATTTTGATTTTTCCTCAATTTCCATCTCGCATATAGTATAATTTAATTTTCAACAGTTACTTAAGATTTTGACAGAATCCATCCTAACGGCATAAATAGAGCTACCAATAATTTGGGGAATAAACCGTTACAATCCATTAGGATAGTTCTCGGGCTACGCATGGTTAAAAATCCGTCTCTGGATAAACCAACCACAGCTTTGAGCATATTTTTTGGGTCAGATAATATATATTTTTT
>CAMWUH010000181.1 GCA_947177325.1 uncultured Bacteroidales bacterium | reverse complement strand
GCAAACTTGGTGGCATAGTCAAAGTCCCAGCGGTCGTGCACCACGGTGTAGGTCAGTCGGGTAATGTCGGGGTATTTAACGGTGACGTCGGGAGTGATGCCGCCGCCGTCGCGCACCGGACGACCCGCGCGGGTGTAGAATACGTTGGTCAGAGAGTCGGGAGTGCGGGCTACCGAGCCATCGTCGTTGCGGCGCGAGTAGTCGATGGCCTGAATCAGTCGGCCTGAGGGGAGGAGGTATTTGCCTGTAGTTACTTTCATCAGTCCGTTGTAAGGAAGCGAGCGAGATGATTGAATAAGGCCTTTACCGTAGGAGCGTTCGCCGACGATTACGGCGCGGTCAAGGTCTTGGAGGGCACCGGCGGTGATTTCAGATGAAGAAGCGGATCCGCCATCGATTAGCACCGCCAGAGGAATGGTGGTGTCGATTGGGCGGATGGTAGATTTGTAGATGGTTTCATCTTGGCCGTCGCGCCCACGGGTGCGGAGCACTTCGGTGCCTCGGTTGACAAAGAGGCCAACCAAGTCGATAGCCCCGTTCATGATGCCGCCGCCATTGCCACGAAGGTCGAGAATCAGGCCTTTCAAGCGATGGTTGGCTTTGAGGTCTTTGACGGCATCGCTGACGGCGTCAACGCTCATGGCGTTGAAGGTGGTCAGGTCAAGGTAGCCGATAGAGTCGTTGAGCATCCCGTAGTAGGGGAGGGGGTCGATGTTGATTTTGGTGCGAGTCAGATTAAACGTCAATATAGAGTCGCCTTTGGCGAAAGGACGCTTTACGGTGACGGTGAGGGGAATTCCGGCTTGACCTCGAAGTTTGGCACGGACCTTGTCGGAGCCGATACCAGTAACGGAGTCGCCGTCGACGGTCAGGAAAATGTCACCGGCCCGTAATCCGGCTTTAAAAGCGGGGGTGCCGGGTTGAGGGAGAGAAACAACGGTGTTGCCTTGGCGATCATCCTGGATGTAGGCACCGATACCACCGAATTGACCTGTAGAAATGGATGTGAGCTCTTCAGAGTCCTCGGCGGGGAAATAGTTGGTGTAGGGGTCGAGGGTGTAGAGCATCGCGTCGATAGCCATTTTCATGGTTTTATCAACGTCGATTGAGTCAACATAGTTGGTTTGCAGTGTTTTAAACACTGAAGTGAATATGTCGAGATTTTTTGAAATAGCATTTTTGGGGCTTCGCGCCTGAGCCAGACAGCCAAGCGAAGCGGCCAGAGCTAACAACAAAAATGAAAAGCGGTGTTTCATATATCGATAGGGAGGTGGTTGATTAGAGCCGAGTTAAGTTGTTTTAGTCCGGTAACTGAAAAGCTCTTATATTTTATTTAAGGCTCCATTCAAAGCCGTCTTTGGTGTCTTTAACGTTAAAGCCTATTGCGCTGAGGCCGTTGCGAATGGCGTCGCTGGTGGCCCAGTCTTTATTTTTTTTGGCTTGAGAGCGAATTTCAAGCAGAAGGTCAACGGCGTCTTCAAACGGCTTCATGGCGACGCCATCGGCTCCGGCAGCCATTTCATCCTTAACGCCAAGGATGCCGAAGAAGAAGGTGTCGAAGAGCGATTTCAACGAGTCGATATCGGCTTGTGTGGCAGTGGCTTTGCCGTCGTTGATGCGGTTGATGATTGATGCGGCTTCAAAAAGATGGCTGATTACGATGGGAGTGTTGAGGTCGTCGTCGAGAGCCTCGTAGCAACGCTCTTCAAGCGGAGCAATCTCATCGGTCACGGTGGAGGTGTCGGAGGCTTTCAAATCGAGCAGACGGCGATAAGCTTCGAGCATGCGTTTAAGAGCTTTGTCGGCTGCCTGGAGCGCTTCGTCGCTGAAATCAACAGTCGAGCGATATTGGGCCTGGAGCATGAAGAAGCGTATGGTCATTGGCGAATATGGGCGCGAGAGCAGCTTGTGGGTGCCGTTGAAAAACTCATCGAGCGTAATGAAGTTGCCAAGCGATTTGCCCATCTTCTGACCTTTGATTGTAATCATGTTGTTGTGCATCCAGTAGCGCACGGCATCATGGCCGTTGTGGGCCACTGATTGGGCTATCTCACATTCGTGGTGGGGGAATTTCAGGTCCATGCCGCCGCCGTGAATGTCAAATTGTTCGCCCAGGTATTTTTCGCCCATAGTGGAGCATTCGAGGTGCCATCCCGGGAAGCCTTCGCTCCAGGGGGAGGGCCAATGCATGATATGCTCGGGCGAGGCTTTTTTCCACAGAGCGAAGTCGGCCGGATTGCGTTTTTCGCTTTGTCCGTCGAGGGCGCGGGTTTCGCTCAGGAGTTCATCGATGTTACGTCCGGAGAGCTTTCCGTAGTGGTGGTCGGCGTTGTATTTGGGGACGTCGAAATAGATAGAGCCTTCAGATTCGTAGGCATACCCGGCCTCAATGATTTTCTTGATATATTCGATTTGCTCGATGATGTGGCCCGAAGCGTGGGGCTCGATAGATGGGGGAAGCACGTTGAGGCGCGCCATAGCGTCGTGGTAGCGGTTGAGATAGTGTTGCACCACTTCCATAGGCTCCAGTTGTTCCAATCGGGCTTTTTTAGCGATTTTGTCCTCGCCTTCGTCAGCATCATGCTCCAGGTGGCCCACATCAGTGATGTTGCGCACGTATCTGACTTTGTAGCCTAAATGCTGCAAATAGCGAAACAGCACGTCGAACGTTACGGCCGGTCGGGCGTGGCCCAAGTGTCCGTCGCCGTAGACAGTAGGCCCGCAGACATACATGCCCACTCTTTCGGGGTTGAGGGGACGGAATAACTCTTTGCGGCGTGAAAGCGAATTGTAGATTTGCAGATTGTTAGGCTTTATCATTGTCGTAGTCAATAAAATGTGGGGTGGTTGTTGAGAGTGATGATGAGAGCTCTTAGGCCATGAAGGGGTTAGGGATATCGTTGCCGTTTTTTGGCGCGTTTTGAGGAGTTTTGTTGGTGATTTGGCCGAAAGATTGCTCATATTTCTGAATGTTGTCGCGGAGAGCGAAGAGCAGGTTACGAGCATTTTCGGGGGTCATGATGATGCGAGATTGCACGCGAGCCTGAGGCATATTGGGAGCTACAGCCAGGAAATCAAAGAAGAATTCGTTGGGGGAGTGAGATATGATAGCCAAGTTGGCATAGTGGCCGGCAGCTACTTCGGGAGTAAGCTCGATTTTGATTTCTTTTTGCTGGGGGTTGTTATTGTTTGCCATAATTAATTGATTTAAAGATGTTAATAGGTTAGAGTTGAGGCGGTCGTAGAAAGAAATAACAGGTTTTGGGGTTAATGAAACGAGCTGAAGCGGCAAGTTAATCCGCCGCCTGATAGCTTTAAACTACAAAGTTAATTTTTTTTGCCAACATTTCCACCATTTTTTGATAATTTAACCCCTAAGCCCGATATAGTACAAAATAAAGTTTTGAAAAAAGATGAATTCTCCGATTACGCTTCAGCGCGCGATATTTCCCATGGACTCAAAAAACGATAATCCATGAAGATGCAAGTAATTGCTATTGAAAACCACTCTCTCAATCGATTTTATCCTAAAGATATCATTAAGGAGAATTGACAATTTAATAGTTGTCAATTCTCCTTAATGCACCCGATCAAAGTTGTTTTATCGTTTAAGTGAATAAATTCGTTTCATGGTATATATAATTTTTTAATAAAAGATTGGCCTTTAAAGGAGTAGCTAACGATTAAGTCCCTGTTGCGATAATCAATCAGGTTAATCGTTTCGCAGGATTTTAATTGTTTAGATAATAATTTTGTACCTCTGAAATCATAAATAGCGAGAGTGATTTGTTCATCAGAGGAATTGATTAATGTGTCATTATCTATAATAATCCCGATGTTATCGTCTGCAATAAGTTCGACTGATGTTCGTTTATAAATCAGATTTAAATCTTCTTCAGAGATATAATCGTCTACATATATTTTATCTGATTTATATACATATTTGTCGTTAACAACGCCATAAATAAAAAATATTGTACTATTATAGACTTTGCGCCAATATATGCCATCATCAATATCTCGAAAAATTATTTTTCCCAAAAAATAGTCAGGGTAATGGTGATGCCTGTTATTCGTATAGATGATATAACAACTGTCAACATTCTCTTCCAATGTTATGACGAGAGGCCCTGATGCAGTCCATTTTCCCGAATTCTCGCTTTTATCCATAGTATAATCATATTGGATATTCAGAATATGCAAAGGCTCAAACTCAGGGGTATCTTCGGCTACTGCCGGATATACTAAGGAAGAAATCGCTATTAGCCAAAAGAGGATTGATAATTTCAATTTCATCGTATGATCAGATAAGTGAATGAGTTATTTTTTTGTGATACAAATTGATTGGTATGCTAAGATAAATAATAAAATTTGATTTTGCAAGTATTGCTTTAAAGATTTCTAAAAATGGATAGTATATGCAATATTTGTGAATAAATATTCGTGTTTTTCCGGGTCAATGTAAAAAAGCGGTTGTTAAATATGAAAGAAACCGGTAGATATTCTTTGTTTGCA
>CAMWUH010000180.1 GCA_947177325.1 uncultured Bacteroidales bacterium | reverse complement strand
ACGCATAATTCAACCTATACAAAAACAGCTACCTCGGTTATTGTACCGAGGTAGACACGGAGAAGTGGTATGAAAAACTGTTGTTGATGTCAGGTAAAAACAGAGTTGAAGATAGATATTATCTACCGCCGGCTGAAGAGCGGTCAGCCGAGGTTTCAACATCGACGAGCTTTTGAGCGGAGCGTTTCTGCCGACCCCACTGAACGTTGTAACTTATCGAAATGAAAGGCATACGCATTTTCAGACGCATGTGCTGCTCATTTCTGTTCCATTTAGAGAGCGATTTTGACCCTTGGTCATATTTACCGAATGGCATGATAACGCCTGCGCCAAATTGCCAGTCTCGCCAATTGTAGCTGAGCTCAATGATATTAATATCTTCGCCCCAGCTTATTTTTTCACCCCAGAGGTCGCGCTCGGCACGGCGATATTGAGCTTCCAGTGTGAATCCCCAGTGCATAAGCTGCAGCGAAGCATTGCCGCTCCAGCAGTTGTGATGGCGCACGTAGCCTGTGCCGGCCATGCGTTCCATGCGATATTGCAGATAGCCTGAGAGCATAAGCCAATCGGGCACTATGTTGATTTGGGGAGCGAGGATGAATGAGAGGTTGCGAAGACCTTTGGAATTTTCGTAAGTTGTGATAAGTCGGTCATTATCCCAATAAAGGAGCGGGGTAATAGCATCGGGAGAGGTAAATGCACGAAGGCCGAATGTAGCGTAAACTCGCGGAAGGGCAAAGCGATAGGTAAAAAACAGCATATAGGAGGAGGCCGTTTTGATGTCGGGGTTACCCACACGCCACTGGAATGAGTCGAGTTGCTGTGGCACTATATTGGTTTCGGCCAGCGAGGGGTTGGATTGCCAGGAGGAGAAATTCAGCCGGAAGTTATGATTTTGGTTAATCGAATATGTGATGGTGGCTTGCGGGCGCGGACTCCATGAATGGTTTCCTTGGCCTGACTCCCTAAACTTGAAATCGGTGAATTGTGCGCCCATGCCGGCAGTAGCGGTGAATTTACCGAAACGGCGATAGTATTCGGCGAAGAAGTAGACGCGGTCCTGTCGCTGATGAAACACTTGGCCGCCGAGTGACTGATAGTCGGAGCGGTTCCGGTTAGCGTTGTAAGAGATGCCGGCAGTGAAGCGTGCGTTGTTCCAGTTTTTAATATAATCGGTTTCAAGACCGTAGCCTTGGTTGCGGTCGCGGATGTCGGTGTGGATGTCGGTCAATGGCGATGATGACGGCGTGGCTGCGAGAGTTTCAACATAGTCAGAATATGTTTTGCCGAAGTAAAACTGACCGTTGAAACTTGCGATGAGCATTTGATTGTTGCGCAACGACTGCTGAAGATAGATTGATAACGTGGGTGTGGTGCCGAGGTCGCCGTGGCTGTCGGTAAGGAGCAGGTCCTCATCACCGTTGTCGAGAGAGAGCAAGCCGTTATACTGAAAGCGGTCACGGAACTTATGGGAGGAGCCGAGGTCAACCATAAGGACAGTAGTGTCGGGTTTGACATAGCTGTAAGAGGCCCACAAGCCACCGAATGTGTTTGACATGCTGCCGCCTCGGGGCGTTTCGTTGCGTGTCAAAGAGGAGCCGTCGGGAAAAGTGAATGTTTCGGTGTAATCTCGATAACTCTTTATGCGGTTGGTCAGCTTTAGGTTGGCGCCTATTTCAAACTGAGAGGGGCCGTTGTTAAGCTTGAGGTTGGCCATGTAACTGCCGAAGCCCATGTTGAGAGCCGGCATGGCATGAGTCTGAACAGCTCCGCCGGCGAGTGGATTCGTGACTATGAAGTTGATGACATAGTTGGCGCCCCCGTAGCGTAGCCCCGGATTGTCAATCCACTCCACCCGCTTGATTGTTTCGGGAAGAAGAGAGCGCACCTGTTCGATTGACGACTCGCGTCCGTTGATTCGCAGCTGCACTGACTGGCCGGCGGCAGTGATTGAGCTCAATGCATCGCTGACTGACAAAGATGGTATCATCAGGTTATTGAGCAGCTGAATGCCGTTTTTAGAATTTTCGACAATGCTTTGCGAGGGGTGATAAAGGTCCATATCGGCCTTTCTGATTACGCGCGGCGCTTCAATCGTAACCTCTTGGAGAGAATGGTCAGAAATGGAGTCGACGCTCTCAACTGTTTGCGCCCCGGCGCCAATTGCAACTAAAATCGCAGATGAAAAAAATGTGATGAATGGTTTCATTTTGAGAGAGGAGAATGATGTTTGCTGCAAAGGTAAAAATCTTTGCAATAACTAATCTCAACAAATGTTGAAAACGAGAATGTGGAGAGTATAACGTCAGCGTATGCTGGGAGCGTTGCCGGTGATGCGCGAAGCCTCGGCCGGTGTTATTGTGCCGGATATTAGCACTATGCTGATTTCAGTAGGCTCGTAGGATACAATAAGATAATCAGTGATTCCTTTAGAGTTGGTTTTGGAATAAATCGTTGCCGATTCAGCTCCGTCTTTAGCAGAGACAAGGATTTCCATATTCTCTTTGGCTACGGCGGCTTTGACATCGGCCCTCAGCCTGACAATCATAGCCTTATTATCGGTCGACAACACTCTGATGCAGGTGAGTTTTTCGCCGAGGCCTCCTATTCGGATATTGTCGTCGATTTTATTAGGCATCATTTTGAGCATAGCTTTCGATATATAAACCGAGGTGACATTGTCAGAGTCGGAATATTTGTCGAAGAAAGCTGAGATTTGAGCCGATGAAGATATGGCAGCGGCCAGAATGAGAAGCAGAGATAATAGTATGCGTTTCATATCAATTTAAAAAATTCGGAATAAGAGAGAAATTTTGGGAATAAGGGTTAAATCAAATTTTGCTAAGACTGTCAAAAGCGAGAGCAAGGGCACGGTCATTGATATCATCGGCCATTTCAACACCTCGGGCACCGCGGTTAAGAGTGTTGGCAAAAAGGGTGAGAGCGCGATTAGCCTCGATATAAGCCTCAGCGGGGTCGGTGAAAGTGTCGACCGGCTCTGAGGGGTTGGATTTGAGCATCGATACACCGGCAACAATCAGCAACGCAAGCGAGGCAACCGCACCAATAAAAGCGGTGAACTTAAATCGGCGGCGCTTTGGTCGGGCCATCAATAGTTCGGCCTGCGAATGTTCGGCCTGCATGGCCAGGTCTATGGCTGCACTGAGGCGGTCTTCCAGTCCGTCGGGGATTGGAATGTCGCAGTTGGCGTTACCGAGGTCGGAAATGGCTTTATTGTAAAGGCCGATTGAGTTGCGGAGTTTCTCTGTATTATTTTCGTTCATAATTCATCAGAGCGATAAATTGTTGTTTAACTTGTTTGCGGGCCCGGCACAGTAGCGTACGGATATTGGCTTGGGAAAGACCGGTGGCGGTTTCTATCTCCTCGAAAGAGAAATCGGCAATGTCGCGCATGCGCATTACACGGCGCTGGTTTTCGGGGAGCTTGGCGATAAGTGCATTAACGAGTGATGCATTGTCGTGCCACTCTATCTGCTCGGCCAAATCGATTTCGGAAGTGACCTGCAAGGCTTTCGTATCGTCATCGCCGGAGAATTCAATATGTCGGCGGCGCGTAGTGTCGATAAAAATGTTTTTAAGTATGGTCAACGCATACGCTTCCGGGCTATCGAGAGTGCGAAGGTCAGAGCGCCTGTCCCACATTTTCAGAAATGTTTCCTGCACCAAGTCTTCGGCATTGCTGCTGCAGCCGGTAAGGCGAAAGGCCAATCGGTAGAGTCGCTGATGACAGGGTAGAAAAATTCGTTTAAACTCATCGGCACTCATTGCTAATTTCTATGATTTGGCTTTTGAGAGTTGTAAACTGAGTCGAGCTGATCAAGGTTGAATTTTCCGTTGATTTCCACCACGCAGCATTCACCGTTGACAGAGTAGCAGAGCACTACAAGTTTGCGAATAAGATTGTCACGGTTTATAGTGAACATCCTCACCTTTTCGCCATTTTCAGAAGCGTTGATGAGTTCTTCCATGCCGTCGGCAGAGAAATCGGCTGCACGCTTGGCGAAGCGGCTTTTAACATCGGCTGAGCAATTTTCAAGGTCAAGAACCTTTACCGAACTGATTTGTTTCAGTATTTCAGTTTCGGGGAGATTACCGGCAATGAGCCTGCTCAATTTAATCATAAAGGGGCTGATATTGACTGATTCGGCGCCGCTTTCGGAAGAGAACTCGGCAAAGAGGCTTTTAGCTGTGGATTTGGCATGAGAGGTAACCGAGAGCGAGAGGATGGAAATTAGGAGAAAGAGGATAATTCGTTTCATAAGTAATTGTTGTAAATTAATTCTGATTTCTATTTGAGTTGCACCGATAGCGAAAGCTACGGAGTGAAGCGCTTTCATAATTTAAGACGGATCGAGCTCGCAATTTGTTACACACGTCGGCAAATATTTCCGGATCCAAGCTTTTTAAGATTCTTTTCCACTCTCTTATTTTAATATTGCAAACTTAGACCCGGTTCCCCAATATTTGTTAATGCTGAGGACGCATATCGCCGAGAGA
>CAMWUH010000179.1 GCA_947177325.1 uncultured Bacteroidales bacterium | reverse complement strand
CCGAGAGGATTTAATAATTCGCGCATCGAGATCATCGTCGCGCCGGTGGTAACAAAATCGTCGAACACGATAATGTTATGTTCTTTCGGTGGCTCTGCTCCGAAAGAGAACACCGCCCCGACACGGTGCTTCGAGTGGCCCTCGCGTATCGCGGGGTTTCATTATGGTGCATCCGCTCCGCGGATATCCTGCCTCCCATGACCGAAGATTCGTGAAGCGGAGGGAGCTGCGCAGCAGCGACTAAAACTCTCCGCTAAAGTCCGCGTATATCCTGTCCCACCTTTCAGTTGGCTTTTATAGCTTTAATCAGGGCGGTGAGAGCGGTGGTGGCGGCGCGGTCAATCACGCGGTCGCGTGTGCCGGGGAAGCATCGGCAAAATGTCATAAGATTTCCTTTGGCATAGACGCCAAACCACACTGTCCCGACCGGTTTTGCTTCGATAACCAGTCCGTCGGGCAATCTCCGCTCCCCGGTGGCTCCGGTAGGGCCGGCAATACCGGTAGTTGCAACTGCCACATCGGCTCCCGTCAGCTTTGCCACCCCTTGGGCCATCTGCGCTGCAACCTCCGACGATACTGCACCATATCGTTCAATCACAGCCATATCTACGCCCAGCGCAGTGTGTTTCAGCTCATTGCTGTAAGCTACAACACCGCCGACATAAACGTCGCTGCATCCGGCAATGGCAGTGAGTTGAGAAGCTATTGCGCCTCCGGTGCAACTCTCAGCCGTCGCCACTGTCAACCTCGCTCCACGCGCATGTTCCAAAAGAGCCTCGCCTATGGTGGCATCGTGAATAGCGATGACGTTATCTTTTACTATTTCTGAAAGCTCTGCATGAAGCCTGTCAATCTCTTTTTTTAACAAAGCACCATCAGTTCCGTGCCCGTCAAGCCGCAATCTGATTATGCCCGGTTTAGGCAGATAAGCGAGATGAAAATTTTCAGGCAACGCTCGCTCCCATTGGTCGAGCTGAATGGCGAGAGCCGATTCCGTTACGTTGGCAACAATGACAGTGCGATGTTCAATAGCCTCCTCATTAGGGAATTTCTCCAATAATTGCGGCATTATAGCACTCTCAAACATCTGCAAGGTTTCAAACGGCACACCGGGCATTGACACCAACACCTTTCCATCGCGCTCAAACCACATAATCGGAGCCGTGCCGACTCTGTTTTGGATAACACGGCACGATGTTGGCACTAATGCCTGGTCGGCCGTCAGGGTATTCATCTTAATGCCTCGCTTACGGAATATCTCCTCTATATTCCCGGTCACTTCCGGGTCGCGAACCAACTCCCCTCCGAAATACTTGCAGAGGAGCGGTTTGGTGATATCATCTTTCGTAGGGCCAAGTCCGCCGGTAGTCAGCACCACATCTGTCGACATCATTGCTCGGTCAATCGCTGCCTTTATCGCTTCAGCATTGTCAGCCACTACCTCAACCTGCTTCACTTGCCAGCCGAAAGGGGCCATAAGTTTGGCAAGATTTCCCGAATTGGTGTCGACCACCTGCCCTATCAGCAACTCGTCGCCTATCGCTATAATTGAAACTTCCATAACCGTTCTTTTTTGTAGTTTTCAGACTGTCACCCGCGCAAACGGAGCTGCGTCATAGCGACAAAAATCTTTGTCAAGATATTTGAAATAACCGGCAATGCCAACCATGGCAGCATTATCGGTAGTGAATTTACGTTGCGGTATAAATGCTTTTAATCCATTAGCCGCACAATATTCAGCCACAGCCTGTCTGACTCCTGAGTTAGCCGAAACCCCTCCACCGATAGCCACTGTTGTCACTCCTGTTTGCTTCACCGCTTTATCAAGCTTATCAAGGAGGATATCGATAATCGTTTTCTGGAGCGATGCCGCCAGGTCGGCCTGATTTTTGGCGATAAAATCGGGGTCAACCTTCACGTTGTCGCGAAGCGTGTAGAGGAATGAGGTTTTCAAGCCACTGAAGCTATAGTCGAGCCCCGGAATGTGCGGCTTGGCAAATTTAAAGCGTTTTGCTTCTCCTTCAGCCGCCAAACGGTCGATATGCGGGCCGCCGGGATAAGGCAATCCCATCACTTTGGCACACTTGTCGAAAGCCTCGCCGGCCGCGTCGTCAATGGTACGGCCCAATATTTCCATATCTTTGTAACTCTTGACCAGAATCAGCTGGGAGTTTCCGCCTGAAATCAACAGGCAAATGAACGGAAATTCCGGAACTTCATCTTCAGGGGTTTCCTTGATAAAATGCGACAATACATGTCCGTGCAAGTGGTTGACATCCACCATAGGCACTCTCAGCGCAAGCGATAATCCCTTTGCAAAGGAGGTGCCTACAAGCAACGACCCGAGCAACCCCGGACCGCGCGTAAAAGCAATTGCCGATATGTCGGCCGGCTGCAATCCGGCGCGCTTCAACGCAGCGTCAACCACCGGCACAATGTTTTGCTGATGGGCTCGCGAAGCCAGCTCCGGCACCACGCCGCCATATTCCTCATGAACCGTTTGCGAAGCAATAACATTAGAGCGCAGCAAGCCGTCACTGATCACAGCTGCCGATGTGTCGTCACACGACGACTCTATTGCCAATATATTTACCGATTGTTGCATATCTTATAATTGTCTATTTTTCTATTAACTGTAAAAAACGTTTTGTCGCTTTCAAGCCAAGGCAGGAAATCGCTGCCCCGGCTCTCACCTTAAATCTGCTCCTCGGGTCAAAAAGCACTTTTGCCCTGTACTTCTTAATAATGTCATAGCAGCGCGATTCAACTTCAGGCAATGTTAAACTATTCGCTGTCATCTGAGCCAATATGTTGAACGCAGCTGCAAATCTCCGATTTTCAGCTGCCGGAAGCAATCGTGGATAGTCAGCAGAATAACGGGCTATAATCTCCTCGGTGACATCAAGTATATCGAGTCGGCGCTCACTCCATCGGTGCATGCAGCTCGACGAATGTTGCCGATAATAATACACCGGAGCCTTCAACAAGGCGACTTTTTCAACCTCAGGGTAAAGCCGCGAGTTCAATTCAACATCTTCATAGTAAATTCCGGCACGGAACTGCATGTCGGCAGTAAATAATCGACGCTCAAACAATCGGGCCCATGGCCCCGCACTGTTGCCTCCGGCGTAGAGCATCCGGCGCATGAAATCTTTGCCGCTTACTATGCCAATTCGGTTTGCTTCCACCTCAGCATCAACCTGATAGCTCGAAAGCAAATTGACTGACAGTTCACCCGACACTATAGGTGCTTTGGTCGCTTGCGCCACCTTAAGCATCGCATCGAGCGCCCCCTGATAGAGCAAATCATCAGCATCAACAAACGTTACATATTCTCCCTGAGCCTGCGCCAGCCCGGCATTGCGAGCCGCTGACGGGCCCGCGTTAGGTTGATGTAACAGTTTGATTCTGCTGTCTTGCGAAGCCAAGCGACCGACTATCGCTGCCGAGCTATCGGTAGAGCCGTCATCAACCACAATAATTTCCATATCGGCCGGCGATTGTCGACTGACCGACTTTATGGTTTCCTCAATCCAATCCTCGCTGTTGTAGCACGGAATAATGATTGAAATCAACGGCATAACTTTGAGCGATTTATCAGAAAACGTAGCCTATCGACAACGAAAATGTGCCCGAAGTATAGTTCTTCAGCAGCGTGGCTTTAGCTTCAACACTAAGCTTGAGCGACGATGTTGCATAGTATTCAAATCCGCCGCCCAGATTAAGCCCAACTCGCGATATACGTGTCGTCACATCGTCTGAATCCTCTTCAATACCATGAAGATTCCACGCTGTGAAATTCAGCCCGGCCAACGGATAAAATGCAGCGTGTGATCCCGCTCCCAACGAAATCGGGAAGTGAGTATTCAGGTTGATTGAAAGCCCGTCAGTGTTATTGTGTCGTATATAATACTCAACATTCGGCGCCAATCGGAAATATGACGACAGCTGATATTGAAAAAATAATCCGGCTATCGGAGCTTCGGTGCGCGTGTTATAGCCGGCTCTCAGGCCAATTGTTTTCTCTCCGGCGTTTGCTTTCTCTGCGCCACATATCATTACAGCCGAAAGCAGAGTGGCAATGACAATTGTTCTTATCGTTTTCATATAATGCTTATTTTGTTACAAAGATACGTAAATCGGGCAAATCTTCCAACGATGTTTCTTCTATGATTTAAAAAAAGTTTGTAACTTCGCAATCTGATATGACCAATCGACTTTACAAAATATATCGCGTCATAAGGGCTGTGCTCTTCACCATCATTATTTTGGCGGTAGCGTTGCCCGTTATCACGTATGTTTTGCTATCGATTAAGCCGGTTCAAAACTTTGTGCGCAACACGGCTGAAACCGAGCTCACCAAGCTCATCGGTGCCGACGTTGAAATCGGCGACCTTAACATCTACCCCTTCAATAAAGTAGAAGTCAACAAAGCCAGCGTAATTCTCGATGGCGACACCATCGCTTCAATCAACAATCTTCGTGCCGGCATCGATATTTTCGACCTAATCGCTCGCCAAAAAATCACTATAACCTATGCAGCTGTAATTGGTCTTGAC
>CAMWUH010000178.1 GCA_947177325.1 uncultured Bacteroidales bacterium | reverse complement strand
GTCTGTTATGATGATGTCGAGAGGGATGTCGTGGGGCTCGGTTTCGATTTCATCGACGAGCTGGAAGTCGTAGCCAACGCCGATTTTTGTGGCAGAGGTGGTGGCTAACAAGCGGTCGTAGAAGCCTTTGCCTCGACCGAGGCGGTTGCCGTTGCGGTCGAAAGCAACGGAGGGAACAATGATGAGCTCGATTCCGGAAATATCGACCGTGTCAGAGCCGGTTGGCTCTTCGATGTGGAAAGCTCCAAGATGGAGATGATGGCGATCATAGGGCAGGAGGTCGAGGTTCACGCCGTTGACGCGAGGGAGATAGAAGTGCTTTTTTTGATGCCACTTGTCAAGAAATTCAAGGGTTGAGAGCTCATCAGGGAGGGAGTGGTAGATGAGGATATGGTCGGCCATGATAAAGGCGACCGACTCCTCTAATCGGGCAAAAGCAGCTTGGGCAGCGGCGAGGCGCTCACTGTCGGAAAGGACGCTCTTGCGAGTTTTGATGTTGAGGCGGAGGGATTCTTTATTCATTTTTTTTGGGAAGAATGGGTTGAGAGAGTTACCGGGAAATCGGCTTCACCGGAGTTGAGGTGATTGAGAGCTTCAACAACCGTAGGGTCCTGACGGTTAATAATTTCATAGTAGGCGTCTAACCCGATGATGTCGCGAGCAATCAAGGCTTTTAATTGATTAACAATTAAATTGCCAAAAAGGTCGACATAATACCAGCGGGTAGGCACATTATTTTTAGCTGCGAATGATGTAAATGACTTCAAGAGGGTGTTGTCGGATGGGAGTTGAGACTCAAGTTCGGCAACGGTTTGAGCGTTTTCGAGGGCTTCGCGGTTCATGTCGCAGAATTCGAGAGCATATTTTTGAAGGAGGCCGGAATTGTAGATGGTGCTATAGTAGGGGGCTTTAAACGCGGTAGTGTCGTGAGGAACGAAAATATCGGGCATAATGCCACCGCCACCGTAGACCGTGCGACCGTGAAGCGTATTGAATTTTTCAGACGAGTTGATTTTGATGGAGTCGAGCTCGAATGCTTCGCCATGGTTGTAGCGGTTGAGGAGGTCGTTTTCATAAGATTCGAGGTCGGAGTAATCTTTTTGTATGCAACGGCCGGAGGGGGTGTAGTATCGCTTGATGGTCAGGCGCATAGCGGAGCCATCGGGGAGGTCGAGCTGAGTCTGGACCAGGCCTTTGCCGAAAGAACGGCGGCCGATTACGAGTCCGCGGTCGTTGTCTTGGATGGCACCTGCGAAAATTTCGCTTGAACTGGCCGAGATTTCGTCGATGAGGACAACGATGCGAGAGTCCTGATAAGCACCGGTGCCGTCGGCAACCACATATTCATCAGTGCGGGTGTCGCGCCCTCGGGTGAAGACAATCGGGGTGCCGCGCTGAAGGAACTCGTTGACCATCAGGATTGCCATTTCCATGAAGCCACCGGTGTTGGAGCGGAGGTCGATGATATAGTCTTTTGCACCGTTGACGCGGAGGTTGTTGAGGGCGTCCCAGAATTCGTTGTAGGTAGATGAAGCGAAGCGGTTGACGCGGATGAAGCCGGTTGTGTCGTTAACGAGGAATGCAGCGTCGATAGAAGTAGAGGTGACGTCGTCGCGAGTTACGGTGAATTGGAGCGGCTTGCGGGCGTTGTAGCGTTTGACAGTGAGGTCGACATTGGTGCCTTTAGGGCCGCGAAGGAGGGAACGGACGGTGTCGAAAGTTATGTCGGGACCGGTTACGTCGCGACCGTCAACAGCAATAATTCGGTCGCCGTTTTTGATGCCGACACGTTCGCTGGGGCCGTTGGAGAGAGCTTCGGTCACGAGGATAGTGTCGTTTTGGATAGAGAAGAGGATACCGACGCCGGTGAAGCTGCCTTCGAGCTCTTCGTTGACGGCTTGGAGATCAGAAGCCGGAATGTAGACAGAGTGGGGGTCGAGGTTGCCGAAGATGGAGGGAATCGATGCTTCGAGGAGAGAATCGATGTCGATTTGGTCGACATATTCAGCTTCGATCAGCTTGAGGATGTTCAGGAACTTTCGTTCAACGGCAGATTGGCCCGGATTGAGCTGAACGAAGCGGCTGCAGAGAAAGCCTCCGATGAAGGCCACTGCAATTATGACGGGGGTAAATATGGTTAGCTTAGAGTAATTTTTTTGCATTTATCAGGGCAAATTTGACTGGTTGGAATGTGAATCGGAGTTGGAAACCGGAAACCGTTGGAATTGATTGGGAGGTTAAAAAGAATATGTTGATTTTTGTTATTCGAGAGAAGAAATATGAACCACTTCGATTCCGGCACGGTGCAGGAGGTCAATACCGTCGGCGAGACGATAAAGCTCGTTGAATACAACGCGCTTGATGCCGGCCTGGATGATTAGTTTGGAGCACTCAAGGCAGGGGGAGGCCGTCACGTAGAGGGTAGCGTCCTGGCTTGAGTTGTTGGAGCGAGCCACTTTGGTGATAGCGTTGGCTTCGGCGTGGAGCACGTATGGCTTCGTCAGCCCGGAAGTTTCGTCTTCACACACGTTTTCAAATCCGGAAGGCGTCCCGTTGAAGCCGTCGGAGATAATCATTGAATTTTTAACGATTATAGCGCCAACTTTTCGACGTTGGCAATAGGAGTTCTCGGCCCAGATTCGAGCCATGCGCAGATAGCGCTTATCGAGAGTTTCTTGTTTTTGTGATTGCTCCATATAGAGGGGTGGCTCTTTCTTATGGTGCAAAGTTAGTGATTTTTTGAGAATTGAGCAAATAAATAGAGGAATAAGAGCGGGGTCTAAGGCGTGATAGGGCAACCAAGCCCAATAAGCCCAATAAGCCCAATAAGCCCAATAGGGCTAATAGACTAAAAGCCTAATTGGGCAGGAGGTCAGATTTCTTCCCAACGTTTACGGAGGGGGTATTTGCTGGGGTGGATGAGCAGACGAAGAGATGTGCCATAGGTGAAATAGGCCCAAAGCCAGTTGCACAACACGACGACTTTATTACGCATGCCAAGCAGCGACATAAGGTGGACAAACATCCATGTCAGCCAAGCCATGAAGCCGTTGATCTGCATGTGTTTGAGTTCAACAACCGCACGATTTCGGCCTACAGTTGCCATTGAGCCTTTATCGTTGTAGACAAATTGTTTGGGCTGCTTGGATGGTTTGCGGTTGAGATTTTTAGCGAGGTTAGCGCCTTGCTGAATGGCAACTTGAGCGAGTTGGGGGTGGCCTTGAGGGAAGGCTTTATCGGCAGTCATAAAGCAGATGTCGCCGAGGGCGTAAATGTCGTCAAGCCCAACTACTTTGTTGAATCCATCGACTTCAATGCGTCCACCACGGGTGATGGGGAGCGAACCGCCTTTGACGTCGAAGCCAACAGCTTTAACGCCAGCGGTCCAGATTACCATGCCGGCATTCATTTTGGAGCCGTCGGTTAATTCAACGGTGCCGTCAACATAGGATTTAACGTTTTGGCCGAGTTTGACATCGACAAGGAGTGTAGAGAGATATTTAGCGGCGTGGGTTGAGGAGTCTTCGCTCATGGTGCGGAGCACACGGTCGGCACCCTCAACGATGGTGATTGACATATCGTCAATATCGATTGTAGGGTATTCGCGCTTAAGCACATATTTTTTCATTTCGCCAAGGGCGCCTGCGATTTCAACACCTGTGGGGCCGCCGCCAACTACGACGAAAGTGAGCAATTCGCGGCGTTTTTTGGGGTCGGAGAGCATTGAGGCGTGTTCAAGGCGGTCGAGGATATCGTTACGGCATCGGATAGCTTCGGCAGTGGATTTGAGCGTGTAGACAGATTTTTCAAGCTCGTTCATACCAAAGAAGTTGTTGGTGGTTCCGGCGGCGATGACGAGCTTGTCGTAGGAGAGTTCTTCAAATTGTGTAACTACAACTTTGCGGTCAAGGTGGATTGTTTTGACACGTCCCATGTTGTAGCGTACGTTACGATTGAACCCGCGCTTGCGGAGTTCGCGACGGAAAGGGAAGCTGATGCTCGCGGGTTCGAGACCGGAGGAAGCGACCTGATAAAAGAGCGGAGGGAAGCTGTTGAAGTTGTTGCTATCGACTAAGATAACCTCATAGTTTTGCTTTTTGAGGCGTTTGATAAAGTTGAGGCCTGCGAAGCCACCTCCGATAACTACGATGCGTTGACGGGAGGGGGTAGTTGAAGAATTAGAATTGCTTTGAGTCATAATCGATAGGAATTAGCTGAAACGAAAATAACCAGGTCAGGACTACTGCGCGAATGGGGAAGTAGAAAAGCCTTTTAAGAGTAAAACAAAAAGTGGGGATGAATGTTTTTGGAAACCTAATGAAAACCTTATGAGTGGCGAGAGAGCTCTCATAATTGTATCACAAAGATAAGTAAATTTTTTAAAAGAAACGATATTTTTTATATAGAAAATATATAAATAGGTTTCAATAATTACATTATATCAATCTACGGCTTTCTGTTGTAATCTGTCAACTTTCTCATAAGTCATTATGGAATCCCATAATTCCGGGTCAATGTAAAAAAGCGGTTGTTCTCTTAGAAATAGACAGGTAGATATTCTTTGTTTGCACAACATCGTCCACACTTTCAGCGTGGACTCATCG
>CAMWUH010000177.1 GCA_947177325.1 uncultured Bacteroidales bacterium | reverse complement strand
TGGGCGCGGTGCCTGACGGGCGCACTGACACTTTGGTGCCGTCGGCAGTGAAGAATTGGAGCACGTTGGATGTGGTAGGCATATCCATTTCAACGGCGGTGCCTGCAGCTACGTTGGTGTGGCGCAGAGTTTCGTAGTCTTTGATTTCCACTATGTCTGAGCCGCCGAGCTGCTTGGGAGGATTGGTGCGGAAGGCTTTCATCATAGCTTGGATTTCTTCAGCGCCTGACTTGCCGGTGCGCACCACTGAGATGCCCTCTTCTTTAGAGAAGCCGTTTTTAACGTAGATGTCCTTGAGCATTTGCAGATAGTTCAAGCCGCGGTCTTTAGCCCAGGCTGCAACTTCGGCCATGAGTGAGATAGCTGAAACTGAGTCTTTGTCGCGGGCGAAGTCCTCGGCCAGGAAGCCGTAAGACTCTTCGCCGCCGCCCAGGTAGCGGGCAGTGCCTTCGTGGTCGCGGATTACGGCTGCAATCCATTTGAAGCCTGTGTAGCAGTCAAACATTTTGATGCCGTAGCTATCGGCGATGGCTTTGATGGTCTCGGTGGTAACGATGGTTTTAACAACGTATTCGTTGCCTTTGAGAAGGCCTTTCTCGGCGTTTTGGGTCATGATGTAGTTGAGAAGAATCATGACTATCTGGTTGCCGTTGAGGAGCTGATAGTTGCCGTTGTCGTCGCGCACCACGCAGCCGATGCGGTCAGCGTCGGGGTCAGAGGCGAAGATAACGTCGGCGCCGGTTTCTTTGGCTTTGGCGATGCCGAGTGCCATAGCTGAGGGCACTTCGGGGTTGGGCGATTCAACGGTGGGGAAGTCGCCTGAGGGCACGTCTTGCTCGGGCACGTGGATGATGTTGGTGAAGCCGTAGTTTTTGAGCGACTCGGGGATGAGTTTCACGCCGGTGCCGTGGATTGGGGTGTAAACGATTTTGAGGTCGTGGTGGCGCTTGATAGCTTCGGGGTCGAGCGAGAGCTTTTTGATTTCGGCCAGGAACGCAGCGTCGAGCTTGTCACCGATGATTTCAATGAGCTCGGGGTTGCCTTTGAATTTGATTTCCTCGGCTGATGTGATTTTGCTGACGTAGTCGATGATGTTGGTGTCGTGGGGGGCGATGATTTGGGCGCCATCTTCCCAGTAGGCTTTGTAGCCGTTGTATTCTTTGGGGTTGTGAGAAGCGGTGATGTTAACGCCTGCCTGACAACCGAGGTGACGGATTGCAAATGAGAGCTCGGGGGTAGGGCGGAACGAGTCGAAGAGGTAAACTTTGATGCCGTTGGCCGAGAAGATGTCGGCTACGATTTCAGCAAATTTGCGAGAGTTGTTGCGCACGTCGTGGCCCACGGCTACTGCGATTTGGGGCAGGTCGGCAAACGCTTTCTTGAGATAGTTGGCGAAGCCTTGGGTGGCCATGCCTACGGTGTAGATGTTCATGCGGTTGGAGCCTGCGCCCATTATGCCGCGGAGGCCGCCGGTACCGAATTCGAGGTCTTTGTAAAACGACTCGATGAGCTGGGTTTTATCGTCGTTGTCGAGCATGGCTTTCACTTCTGCGCGGGTAGCGTCGTCGTAAGCTTCGCCGAGCCACACTTGAGCTTTGTCGGTGACAAGTTTCAAAAGGTCTTGATCCATATTGTAGGTGATTGGGGAGTTGTTACACTATATAAACTATCTGTAATGTAGATGCGGGGCTATGATCAGCGGGCTGCCAATGAGGCCTCGATGATTTCGTTTTGGTAAGCCATTACGCCGCGGGCGTCGAGCTCAACGGTGCGGTAAGAGCCGTCGGCGCCGATGATTGAAATGTGGCTGTCGTCGATGAATGAGAACAGAGGGGTGGTGACGTCGTTGGCTGTTACGCTCCATGTTTGTGTTTCGGGAGTGAAGTCGAGGCGCACTATCGAGCCGTCGTTTTCGCTCGTTATGGTGTAGCCGGTTTCGTCGGCTTCAACGAGGTAGCGGCCATCGTTGCCTTCGATTACTTTGGTGCCTGCGGCCACGGGGTTTTCTCCGCTCCAGAATTCGATGGAGTTGAGTACAATCACGTCGGCAAGAGCGGTTACTTCATAAACGGGGAGCACCCAGAATGCGAAGAAAATCAGTTCGTTGACAAATTTGTTGCTTACGCCTTTGTTCCAGGTCATAAGCTTGTTGGTCAGCGCGAAGCTGCCTATGCACGATGTTGAAAGAATTGAAACGCCGAGAGTCAGAATAAGACCGGCTTTGAGATAGGGCTTTTTCATTATTGGGGTAGGGGTAAAATTAGGTTGATTGCTGAGACGGGAGGCATTAGAGAGCGGGTGCGAGGCTCTGAAGCCACGTTTTTATGGTTCAACAATTTAACAACTCAAGGTGGCAAATTGTTGGAGTGTCACTATTTTTTAAATTTTGCAGCGATTGTGCAGGGCTTGCGGCCTCCGCAAAGAGTATGCATCAATAATTAAATGTGCCGTAGGGGCTTTCGATAGTCAGGGTGGCTTTAGGCTCGGATTGTGGCTCTACGCGCCCTACTATGCGCGCCTCGATGCCGAATTGGGCAGCAATGTCGATGACGGCTTGGGCTTTGTCGGCCGGCAGATAGATTTCCATGCGGTGGCCCATATTGAACACCTTGTACATTTCGCTCCAGGGCGTTTGTGATTGCTCTTGAATGAGCTTGAACAGCGGAGGAATGGGGAAAAGATTGTCTTTGACCACATGCACGCCTTCAACAAAGTGGAGCACCTTGGTCTGGGCGCCCCCCGAGCAGTGGACCATGCCGTGGATGTCGGCGCGCATGGTTTCGAGCAGGCGTTTGATTACCGGGGCATAGGTGCGGGTAGGTGAGAGTACTAACAGGCCGGCGTTAAGGGGTGAGCCTTCAACCTCGTCGGTCAAGCCAACCGAGCCGGAGTAAACGAGCTCAGCGGGAGTAGCGGCGTCAAATGTTTCGGGATATTTTTCGGCCACCGATTTGTTAAACACGTCGTGGCGCGCCGAAGTCAGCCCGTTTGAACCCATGCCGCCGTTGTAGGCGCTTTCGTAGGTCGCTTGGCCGAATGAGGCAAGCCCCACTATTACGTCGCCGGCTTGGATGTTGGCGTTGTTGATTACTTGGTCGCGGCGCATGCGGCAGGTAACGGTGGAGTCAACGATGATGGTGCGCACGAGGTCGCCCACGTCGGCGGTTTCGCCACCGGTTGAGTAGATCGAGATACCCTGGCTGCGGAGCTCGGCGAGCAACTCTTCAGTGGAGTTGATTATGGCCGCGATAACTTCGCCGGGAATGAGATGCTTGTTGCGCCCGATGGTTGAGGAGAGCAGGATATTGTCGGTAGCGCCCACGCAGAGCAGGTCGTCGAGGTTCATGATGAGCGAGTCCTGGGCTATACCTTTCCACACGCTCAAGTCGCCCGTTTCGCGCCAGTAGGCGTAGGCAAGCGATGATTTGGTGCCGGCGCCGTCGGCGTGCATGATGTTACACCACTCCGGGTCGCCGCAGAGAATGTCGGGGATAATTTTGCAGAAGGCTTTCGGGAAGAGGCCTTTGTCGATGTTGCGGATGGCGTTGTGCACATCTTCTTTTGAGGCGGAAACGCCGCGCAGGTTATATCGTTGGTCGCTCATAGTGAGGGAGTTGATTGATTTTTGGGTTTATAAATAGTTGAGAGAGCGAGGTGATGCGGTGGATTAGAAGAGATAGAGCACCAGGGCAATGGCCGGCGCCACAAGCAGCAGCGAGTCAATGCGGTCGAGAATGCCCCCGTGGCCCGGAATGAGGTTGCCAGAGTCTTTAACGCCGGCTGAGCGCTTGATCAGCGACTCGGCCAGGTCGCCGAGGGTGGCAAATATGGCGGTTAATGCGGCGATGAGCAACATACGCCCGATAGTATATTGGCCATACCAGGTGGGGAAACAATAGTGCATTACGGCCGCTGCGCCAAGCACAAACGCCACGCCTCCGAAAAAGCCTTCCCACGATTTCTTAGGTGAAATGCGCTCAAACAAGCGGTGCTTGCCGATGAGCGAGCCCACGCAGTAAGCGCCCGTGTCGTTAATCCAGATGAAAATCAGCAGAGCCAAAACGATGTGGCTCGACCCTACAGCGTAGTATATCACCGGAATGGTAGCCAAAGGCACACCTATATAAATATAGGAGAGCACGGAGTGGCTCCAATTGTTGACCGGCGAGGGGTCGTGGGAATAAAGCTGCGCAATCTCACGCGCCAAAATCAGCGCTCCCGCAATGGCAAGTAACTTCCCGGCAGGACCTCCCATCGGGCAAACGGCAAAGTAAACGCCGATGACAATCAGGGCATTGACCGCATAGTCAATGATGCTGAGAAAACGGTGGATTTTGGGCTTGGAGAGCATCACGGCCAATTCGTAAGAACCTATGACGGCCATCAGTGCAAGCAGTGAGGCAAGCCATGAACCGCCCGACAAAATGGCGGCAACCAAAACGGCTATATATACAATGCCCGAGATTGAGCGAGTGATTACATTTTTCATTTTTGCGAGTGCCGGTTGCGAACCGGCAAATTGATATAGCGCAAATTTACGAAAACTTTCCGAAACAAAAAAGCTCAATCCCTATAAAATCAATTCCCATGAGGGAGGTGCTACACGTGCTACACTGCTACACAACCCCTG
>CAMWUH010000176.1 GCA_947177325.1 uncultured Bacteroidales bacterium | reverse complement strand
ACGGCCGCTATCGCTCAAAAACTGCATCGCTCGACGAGTATTTCTCCGAATTTGTACTGATACCCTACCGTGATCGCGTTGAGGTTGCATATTTCATCGGTCTGTGCCTAATACTTCTCCCCCAACTGGCCGATGTCAACCCCGAAGTTTTTGCCCAACTCCGCAAAATCTACACTGACTTCACCATTGCCGACGCCGAACGCATCAAAGAGATCGAGTCAGTCACCAACCACGACGTTAAAGCCGTGGAATATTTCCTAAAGGAGCAATTTGACCGCCTGGGTCTTGAACAATACAAAGAGTTTATTCATTTTGGCCTGACATCGCAGGATATCAACAACACGTCGGTGCCAATGTCGATTAAAGAAGCCATCGAAGATGTGTATCTCCCGGATATGCGCCGGCTCATTGACGCCCTCAACGCTATGGCCGACGAATGGGCCGACATCCCGATGCTCGCCAAAACCCACGGCCAGCCCGCTTCTCCCACTCGCCTGGGCAAAGAAATCCGCGTGTATGCCTACCGCTTGAAAGAACAAATCAATGAGCTCGAAAAAGTGCCCTTCTCAGGCAAATTCGGTGGCGCAACAGGCAACTTCAATGCCCACCTGACCGCATATCCCGATATTGACTGGCGCGATTTCGCCAACACCTTCCTGGCTCAGATACTCGGCATCGAGCGCGAGCAATGGACCACACAGATATCCAACTACGACAATATGGCAGCCATCTTCGATGCGCTGCGACGTGTCAACACCATTCTGATTGACCTCGACCGCGATTTCTGGCTCTACATCTCAATGGAGTATTTCAAGCAAAAAATCAAAGCCGGCGAAGTGGGTTCATCAGCTATGCCCCATAAGGTCAATCCCATCGACTTTGAAAATTCGGAAGGCAACCTCGGCATTGCCAACGCCATTTTGACCCACTTGGCATCGAAATTGCCCATCTCGCGTTTGCAACGCGACTTGACCGACTCAACAGTGCTCCGCAATGTCGGTGTGCCGATCGGTCACACCATGATTGCGATAGCCTCAACCATGAAAGGGTTGAACAAGCTGATACTCAACCGCGAGGCTATCGACCGCGACCTCAACTCGATGTGGAACGTTGTTGCCGAAGGAATTCAAACCATACTTCGCCGCGAAGGCTATCCCAAACCCTACGAAACGCTCAAAGAGCTCACTCGCGTTAACTCTACGGTTACGCCCGAGTCAATCGCTGCCTTTATCGACACCCTCAACGTGAGCCCCGAAGTCAAAGCCGAGCTCAAAGCCCTCTCTCCGGCCACCTACGTAGGCTATTAAACCGATAAGCAATAAAAATATAACTATAAATCAACAATTTATCAATTTTAAGCGTTGAAATAACGCTGCAAGCTGCCGAGAGGCAGAACAATCAAAATTCTTATTCTAATCTAATTTTTTTCAAGCCTCAAATTTATGGACCTCGAACAAAACGAAAAAAAGCCCAAACGTCCACGTATCTCCGGACCTCGTTTAAACGTAGCTGAAGGTGGCGATCAACGCTACACCACCACTGATTTCAACGCTGCCAACGGCGGCGAAAATTCTGAAAACAACTATCGTCAGCCCCGCCCATACAACAACAACGAGCAATATCAACCCCGCCCCTACAATCCTCATCGTCAGCAGGGTGGCTATCAGCCTCGACAATACAACAATAATAACGGCGATGGCGGCTATCAACCCCGTCAGTTCAACAACAATAACAGCGAAGGTAATGAAGGCGGCTACCAACCCCGCCAATACAACAACAACCGCCAAGGCGGTTATCAGCCTCGCCCCTACAACAACCGCTACAATAATAACCGCCAAGGCGGCTATAACAACAATCGCCAGGGTGGCTACCAACCCCGCCAATATAATAACAACGGAGAAGGAGGCGAGGGCGGTTACCAACCCCGTCAATACAACAACAACCGCCAGGGTGGATACAACAATAACCGCCAGGGCGGATATAACAACAACCGCCAGGGCGGCTATAACAACAACCGTCAGGGTGGATACAACAATAACCGTCAGGGCGGATATAACAACAACCGTCAAGGCGGCTATAACAACCGCGGCTACAACAATCGCAACAACTCATTCGGCAACCAAATGCCCCGTCAAGGCAAATCATTCGTTCCGCGCCCCAAACGTGTTGAATATGAAATGCCTGTAATCGATCCCAACGAACAAATTCGCCTTAACAAATATATGGCCAACGCCGGCATCTGCTCTCGCCGCGAAGCCGACGAATTTATCCAGCAAGGCTTGGTGAAAGTCAACGGTCAGGTTGTTACCGAATTGGGCACTAAAATCTCTCACAGCGACACTGTAGAGTATGATGAAAAGGTAGTAACTCTCGAAAACAAATGCTACATCCTGCTCAACAAGCCTAAAGATTGCGTGACCACCACCGACGACACCCACGGCCGCACCACTGTGCTCGACCTCGTCAAGGGAGCTTGCGATGAACGCATATATCCCGTTGGTCGCCTCGACCGCAACACCACCGGTGTGCTCCTGCTGACTAACGACGGAGACCTCGCCTCCAAGCTGACTCATCCCCAATTCGTTAAGAAAAAAATCTATCACGTTTGGACCGACAAAGATATCTCGGAAGAAGATATGCAGCGCATTGCCGACGGCATTGAACTGGAAGATGGCCCCGTACAGGTTGACGGCATCGCCTACGCCAACGAAAAAGACCGCAATCAGGCCGGCATTGAAATCCACTCAGGCCGCAACCGCATTGTACGTCGCATATTTGAATCGCTGGGCTACCACGTGACCAAGCTCGACCGCGTTTATTTCGCCGGCCTGACCAAGAAAAACCTGCCCCGCGGCCGCTGGCGCTATCTGACTCAGCAAGAAGTCAACTTCCTGAAAATGGGCTCGTTTGAATAACCGGCGGCAGCTGCTTTTGAAACCTGACGCTATTGCTTTTAATATCAAAAATCAATCATGAAACGTACAAAAATAGCCGATATATTCGACCCCGCACTGATCGACACCACTGTTACGGTTAAAGGGTGGGTGCGCTCACGTCGCGGCAACAAACATGTTCAGTTCGTTGCTCTCAACGACGGTTCTTCAATCAAAACCCTTCAAGTGGTTTTTGATATGTCGAAATTCTCTGAGGAAGATATGCGCCCCATCACCACCGGCTCATCTATCGCCGTAACCGGCACACTCGTAGCCTCAATGGGTAAAGGTCAGACATGCGAAGTGCAGGCCGACACTCTTGAAGTTTACGGCACCGCCGACCCCGAGGCATATCCCCTCCAGAAAAAAGGACACTCGCTGGAATTCCTCCGCGAAATAGCTCACCTGCGCCCCCGCACCAACACATTCAGTGCAGTGCTTCGCGTGCGCTCGGCCCTGGCTTTCGCAATCCACCGTTTCTTCCAGGAGCGTGGCTTCTTCTACCTCAACACCCCTTTGATCACAGCTTCCGACGCTGAAGGCGCCGGCGCAATGTTTCAGGTGACCACCCTCAACCTTAACGAATTGCCTAAAACCGAAGAGGGCAAAATCGATTATTCAGAGGATTTCTTCGGCAAAATGACCTCGCTTACCGTATCAGGTCAGCTCGAAGGTGAGCTCGGAGCAACAGCCCTGGGCGCTATCTACACTTTCGGCCCCACATTCCGCGCCGAAAACTCCAACACACCGCGCCACTTGGCTGAGTTCTGGATGATTGAGCCGGAAGTAGCGTTCTGCGACATCGCTGAGAACATGGACCTGGCCGAAGACTTCATCAAATATTGCATCACCTACGCCTTGGAAACCTGCAAAGACGACATTGAGTTCCTCGCAAAAATGTATGACGAAGAACTTCTTAACCGTCTTAACGAAGTGGTCAACTGTCAGTTCGTGCGCCTAACCTACACCGAGGGCGTTGATATTCTGCTAAAATCAGGCAAAAAATTCGAGTTCCCGGTTTATTGGGGAGCTGACTTGCAGAGCGAGCACGAACGTTATCTGGTTGAAGAGCATTTCCGCCGTCCGGTAATCCTCACCGATTATCCCAAAGAAATCAAAGCCTTCTACATGAAGCAAAACGACGACGGCAAAACCGTTCGCGCCATGGACGTCCTGTTCCCGAAAATCGGTGAAATCATCGGTGGCTCGGAGCGTGAAGAGAACTACGACAAACTGATGACCCGCATCGAAGAGCTTGGCATTCCGATGAAAGATATGTGGTGGTATCTCGACACCCGTCGCTTCGGCACAGTGCCTCACTCCGGTTTCGGCCTCGGCTTTGAACGCCTGGTGCTCTTCGTTACAGGTATGACCAACATCCGCGATGTAATCCCCTTCCCCCGCACACCTAAAAACGCCGAATTCTAATTTCCCGCATTAGCAATCTTTTCTCAGCCTCTACTGACTGACAGCATGCTCTGAAAAAACTGAATAAACACAAGAGGGCGCTTCTAATTTGATTTAGAAGCGCCCTCTTAAAGGTTTATAAGCTAACTATATCCGCGGAGCGGATGCATCCTAAGAAAACCCCACGATACGCGAGGGCCGTCAGGTCCGAGTCTTCGTGGGGCACGGTAAGCCGAAAGAGTAAATCAACCTCGTAGAGGTTGCAACTACCCGCCCTGCTCTATTTCCTGCCCCGCCCCACCCCCCTATCCGCCCTATTGGGCCTATTG
>CAMWUH010000175.1 GCA_947177325.1 uncultured Bacteroidales bacterium | reverse complement strand
CATTGCCGGAAGCAACCCTGCTCAAAAAGGTAATGACGTGGAAACTCATAGGCATCTTCTTCGGTGTCGTTACTGTAATCATCATTTTGTCAGGCTATCTTTTCAACTGGTTATTATGAAAGTATTGGTTCTTTGCACAGGCAACAGTTGTCGCAGTCAGATGGCCCACGGCTTTCTGCAATCTTTCGACTCTCGCCTTGATGTATACTCTGCCGGCACCAAACCTGCCGACAAAGTAAATTCTAAAGCTGTCGAGGGGAATGAAAGAGGTTGGCATTGACATATCCGAACACATTTCTAATAGTGTGGAAGAGTATCTTGGCGAGCATTGGGACGATGTGATAGCCGTATGTGGCGGTGCCAATAATAGCTGTCCGACATTCATCGGGAAGGTAGATCATCGTCTCCATATCGGTTTTGAAAATCCATCGGAGGCAAAAGGAACATTTCAACCATTGCATCGGGGTGCATCATTATTTCGCGATTGATTTCGGCGTTCATTTTCGGGCGCCAGTCATCTTTGCTGCACTGCGACACACCAATTTTGTATTGCTTGCTACGGTTGCAGCTTGCCGGGAGCAAAACAGCTGCGATTATTGCTGCCGCGGCAATCACTTTTGTCAGAAAGTTTTTAATCTATTGAGAGTTAAGGTTGGCTATTTTCACCAAAGATAACTCTGAACTATTAATTTTGGCTCATTTTGGATTTATTTTTATAGCGGTGCAACTTTTTTAATACACTATGAGTTATTCGTTATAGGAAATAATTTCTTTTTATTATATTTTTGCCACTGAAAACATTGAACCCACAATTTCCTACGATGAAAACAATATTGAATAAAGCAAAATTTTTAGCAATGACAGCACTGATGTCGACGGCTGCCTCTGCCGCAATGGCCGCTAACGATGGGATTGAAGTTAACCACTTGGGCGCCAACAACACTCTGGTCAGAGTAACGGGTCAAGGCCGTTACCTGATGCTCCCCGTCCAGGAGTCCAACGATGAGGCCGTCATCAATATAATAGTTGACGGAAAGGCCGAAGGCAAAATCAATGTCCGCCTGGCCAAAAACAAAGTCGACCACTCGATGCCTCTCGATTTGCAAAAATACGAAGGCAAAAACGTGGTGCTCAACATCGTCACCAAACACGACCGCACCTCAATGCGGGAAGCCAAAGATGATGCCGCTTGGAACAATATCACCTTGGTCGATTCGCTCAACCTTGAAAATATTGAAGTCTATCGCCCCATCTACCACCACACCCCCGTATACGGCTGGATGAACGACCCCAACGGCATGTACTACGCCGACGGTCGTTGGTATCTCGCCTATCAGTGGAACCCCTACGGGTCTAAATGGCAAAATATGAATTGGGGCGAGTCGTCGTCGACCGACCTCATCCACTGGGACCGCTCTATCACCCCTGCTATCGAGCCTGATGGCTTGGGCATGGTTTTCAGTGGCTCTGCGGCTATCGACCATACAGGCTCGGCAGGCTTCGGCGACGATGTTGTAGTAGCAATGTTCACTTCGGCCGACGCAAGCCAAGTTCAAAGTCTCGCCCACAAAGACCCTCAAACCGGCCAATACGTTGTTTATGAGGGCAACCCCGTACTGACTCTTGAAAGTGAAGCCCGCGACCCTAACATGTTTTGGAATGAAGAGGCCGGCCAGTGGGTGCTCACTCTCGCCCACGCGCTCGACAAGGAGATGCTCATTTTCACATCGCCCGACCTTAAAAATTGGACCTTGCAGAGCGCTTTCGGCAAAGGGCTTGGCGCTCAAGGTGGAGTGTGGGAGTGTCCCGACCTATTCCCGCTCAATGTCGACGGCACCGACCAAGTAAAATGGATGCTCGTTTGCAACCTCAACCCCGGAGGCCCCTTCGGCGGCTCTGCTACACAATATTTCATCGGCGACTTCGACGGCAAAACCTTCACTGCCGACCTTGATGCCGATGGCAACGTGCCTACCAAATGGCTTGACCATGGCAAAGACCACTATGCTACCGTCAGCTTCAGCGACACCACCGGCCGTCGCACCGTCATCGGCTGGATGAGCAACTGGCAATATGCCAACGAAGTGCCCACTCTGCAATTCCGCAGTGCCAACACTCTGCCTCGCGACCTTGCTCTTTTTACAGCTCCCGACGGTCAAATCTACGCCGCCACCACCCCTTCTCCCGAACTTGAAGCGCTGCGAGGCCAAATCGTGGCTCAAGCCAAAAACAAATCGCTCGGCACGAAAGCACTCACCTACTCTCTCCCCGCCTCCAATCGCGGTGCATGCGAAATCATTGCTGAAATCGAAGCCGAAACGGCTGATTCGGTTAACCTCATAATCGGCAACGCTTCCGGCGAGAAAACCGTCGTGAGCTACAACCCGACCGACAACACCGTGAGCGTTGACCGTCGTGAAAGTGGGGTAACCGCCTTCAGCGAAGAGTTTCCGGCCGTTACGGTAGCGCCCGCGTTCACTGCCGACGGCAAAGTTACGCTACGCATGTTTCTCGACACATCAAGCCTTGAAGTGTTTGACGGCAAAGATGGTCGCTTTGTGCTGACCAACCTCGTATTCCCCGCCAACCCCTACACCACCCTCTCCGTTGACGCTCAAGGTGGGCGCGCTCGATTAACTTCGCTCAAAGTCTATTCAATCAACTTCTAAACTCTGACAATATCAATGGAAACTAAACAACCTATTGTCAACAACCGCAAAAGCTCAATGATGCAAATGGTGCCGGTGATGTTCTGCTTCTTTGCCATGGGCTTCGTTGACCTCGTGGGCATCGGGTCAAATTATGTGCAAAAAGACCTGGGCCTGACCGATGGAGAGGCTAATCTCTTCCCCTCGCTCGTTTTCTTCTGGTTCCTGATTTTCTCTGTGCCAACCGGCATGTTGATGAATAAAATCGGCCGTAAAAAAACCGTTTTGCTCAGCTTGGTGATAACAGCCGTTTCGCTAATTGTGCCTATGTTTGGCAACAGCTACGCCATTATGCTCATTGCCTTTTCGCTGCTTGGCATCGGTAACGCAGTGATGCAAACCTCGCTCAACCCGTTGGTTACCAATCTCGTCAGTGGCAAGCGCCTGGCCTCAACCCTCACTTTCGGTCAATTCGTCAAGGCTATCGCATCGTTCATTGCTCCTTATATCGCCATGTGGGGCGCTGCTGAAGTTCTCCCCACATTCGGCCTTGGGTGGCGGGTGTTGTTTGTTGTGTTTGCTATCGTTGGATTGCTCTCAATCGCAGCCCTCGGAGCTACTCCCATTCACGAAGAACGCCCCGACCGCGCTTCAGGCATCATGGAGTGCATCAAATTGCTCGGTCGCCCCTTCATTCTGCTCTGCTTCATCGGCATTATGTGCCACGTAGGCATAGACGTAGGCACCAACACTACGGCACCTAAAATCCTTATGGAGCGCCTCAGCCTGCCGCTTGAAGACGCCGGTATCGCCACAGGCATCTACTTCCTGTTCCGCACCATCGGCTGCTTTGCCGGCGCATTTATCCTTCGCTTTGTAAAAGCCAAACTGTTTTTCGCTATCAGTGTTGTCATGATGGTGTTTGCAATGGGTATGCTGTTTGTGTGCGACACTCTGATGCCCATCTACGTCGCTCTGGCTTTGGTAGGCTTCGGCAACTCCAACATCTTCTCAATCGTGTTCTCTCAAGCGCTACTGTCGGCCCCCGATGAGAAAAACGAAGTGTCGGGTCTGATGATTATGGGGCTCTTTGGCGGCACTCTTTTCCCCTTGGCCATGGGATTCGCTTCCGACGGCTTTGGCCAGATTGGCGCAGTGGGCGTTATGGCCGTAGGCGTTGTTTATCTTCTATTCTACACTCTTAAAATCAAATCAATTAACGCATAACTAACCATGAAAGATATAGTAGTAGGCATGGGCGAAGCACTCTGGGATGTGCTCCCCGAAGGTAAAAAAATCGGTGGTGCTCCCGCCAATTTCGCATATCATGTAAAGCAATTCGGTTTGCCCGGCTGCGTTGTCAGCGCTATCGGCGACGACAACCTCGGCCGTGAAATGGTTGAAAACTTCAATGCTAAAGAATTAACCCAAAATATCGCCACCGTGCCCTACCCCACAGGCACCGTTGAGGTTGAAATTGACCAGGCCGGTATTCCGCAATACGACATTAAAGAAAACGTGGCCTGGGACAATATCCCGTTCACTCAGGCCCTCAACGAGCTCGCCAAGAATACCAAAGCATTCTGTTTCGGTTCACTGGCTCAACGCAACGTGGTTTCGCGCGAAACAATCAACAAATTTCTCGACGCTGTGCCTGCCGACAATGATCCGCTGATTGTTTTCGACGTTAACCTGCGTCAGGGATTTTACAACAAAGATATTCTCTGCAACTCAATGAGGCGTTGCGACATCTTGAAAATCAACGATGAAGAGTTGGCTGCGATTAGCCACATGTTTGGTTATCCCGGCATTGACCTCCAGGACAAATGCCGGATTTTGCTCGGAAAATACAATTTAAAAATGCTTATCCTGACCTGCGGTGTCAACGGAAGCTATGTGTTCACCCCCGGCGAAGTATCGTTCCAGCCCACCCCCAAAGTTGAGGTGGCCGACACCTGTCTCTTATACCCATCACCGAGCCCACGAGACCTCTCTAAAGCTCGTATGCCGTCATCTGCTTCAAAAAAAAA
>CAMWUH010000174.1 GCA_947177325.1 uncultured Bacteroidales bacterium | reverse complement strand
ACGAAGCGCCGAGAAGAGCACCCGCTCCTCCCGGCGCTTCCTTTTTTATAAAAATAATTTTTTACTCGGCAAACTGCTAAACCAGAGTTGCATAATTAAATAGTATTTACTAAGTTTACGAGTAGTATTTTCATAACCCGATGACAATGGCTTCAGATTGCTCTATTTTTTTTTCTCGCTCTGAAATGATATTTGGCTGTGATGCTATGAAACGTCTCAGAGAGGCACGTGTTATACTTTTTGGAGTTGGAGGCGTGGGGAGTTGGGCGGCCGAAACATTGATTAGAACAGGACTTTCAAATCTCACTATAGTTGACTTCGACACTGTCTCACCGACCAATATAAATAGGCAACTCCCTGCAATGGTATCTACTATTGGAAAATCAAAAGTGGAAGCTATGAAGAGACATTTGCTCGATATAAACCCTGAGGCTAATATCAGTGCAATTAATAGAGTTTATAATGCAGAGTCGGCAGATGAATTTGATTTCAACCAATTTGATTTTGTAATAGACGCTATTGATTCAGTCAAAGACAAGGCGTTGCTTATCAATAATGCTACCCGCTCCTCAGTTAAACTCGTTTCGTCAATGGGAGCGGCCTTGAAGGTAGATCCTACAAAAATAAAAATAGCAAATTTCGAGAAGGTCGAAGGGTGTCGGCTTGCCGCCGCGTTACGACAACGATTTAAGCGAGAAGGAATTTTCCCGGCTCGCAAGTTTAAGTGCGTCTTTTCAACCGAGCAACGTCACAATAAATTGGCTTCTAACGAAAACTTGTCATCGTTGCCGATTGATAAAAAAATAGTCAACGGGTCGTTGATGCAAATCACATCTATTTTCGGCATAATGATTGCATCCATTGTCGTCAATTCAATCACTGGAGACAAATAGCAATGGCAAAGCATAACGAGATAGGAAAATGGGGTGAACAGATTGCTTACGAGTTTCTCGTTAAGCAAGGCTATGCGATATGCGAGCGCAATTGGCGACTCAATCATCTTGAAGTTGATATTATCGCCATGAAGGGAAATCGCATCATTTTTGTTGAAGTAAAGACCAGAGCCGATGATGAAATTGACCCGCTGCTTGCAGTGAATAAGAAAAAGCGGGCAAATTTAATTCAAGCGGCAAAGGTATATATCGAAAGTCACCAAATAATCCACGATTATCAGTTTGATGTTATAGTCGTGATCGGCTCCCCGTTGTCATCGCTCCCGCCCAAGATTGACTTCTTCCCCGACGCATTTCTGCCTCCTTTACGCACTTATCGATAAATATGGAAATTAATTCGATTATAGTGCCGGTTGGTATAGATCCCCTCAATTCCGTGACTCATACGTTTCATTCATCTCATGGATGCTATGAAATGTGGGTGGTGGTTAAAGACGGTCGTCGGCTTTTTCAAAAGTCGTTAAGAAAAGATTTGCGTGGCCGCAAGGAATGGGAGGAGCTGCTCCGCAAGGAATATATGTTGGGAATGAAGCTCCAACACCCTAATTTGATCAACACCTATGCGTTTGTCGACACTGATTATTGTGGAAAATGTATCGAAATGGAGTATTTTGATGGCATTACGCTTTCACAATGGTTCTCAACAACTCCGGCATCCAAGGTTTCTGCAAAAAAACGCTGTAACCTGGTCACTATGCTTGCCCAAGGACTGAACTATCTCCACTGTAATGGCTTAGTGCATAGAGATCTTAAACCCGACAATATTTTGATAAGCAGCGACGGCAATTTGCTGAAGATAATAGATTTTGGCAATGGCGACTCTTCTGAGATGTTGATTAACAAACGAGTATACGGCGTCGATAAATATGGTGCGCCCGAGTTGGCCGATGGCGGAGAAGGAAGCTGTAAATCCGATGTCTGGTCATTTGGAGTCATCGCTGCTGAAATATTAGGACGGGAATTGAAGATCTTTAAACGTTGTAAATCAATTAGCCCTGATGATCGACCCTCAATCGAAGAGGTTATTCATAAATTGGAAGAGAAATCAACCAAAGCTCCGTTGGTAGTAATTGCAATTGCGGCAATTGCTTCAGCAGCTATCATATTCACAACCTATTTCACCAAGATCTATAGAACACAAAACTACCAACCCGAGATAGCCGATCCAATTGAAACTGTTTCAAGAGATAAAGCGCCAATAGAGATAGTTACGCCCGATGATAATAATCTTATTGATAAAGAATCAGGCAATCGATCAGAGAAAGGAGTTATCGCCACAAATATTATTGATAGTCTGACGGTAGAAGCAATTAACCGGTGTCAGCAAGAAATCTCTCAGATCGGACCTGTAATAATGCCCGAAGATCTGTTTTACGACATAGAGGCAACCAATGCCTATATTTTAGCAAAAAACCGCAGAGTTGATTTCGTTGAAAAGATCAGCAATCAATTGCAAGAAGACTTGGCTCGGCGAGGTTATGGAGTCATTGAAATTGAAACCTCGGTTTCAGCCCTTCAACGTGCTGTTGATACTATGATCGACAAGATTGACAAATGATTACAGAGTCAAGCTGCCGTTCGCAGGCTCCTCAATTCTAATCAATATCTATTGTTACCCCGGTGGCCATTCCGGCAACGTAAGTTAAATCTTGTACCCCGTTGCGATAAATGCGACTGAAATAGACGGGGGCATTTTCGGTAAATCCTCCGCACTCAACATGGTCGCCAATCTGCAATCGTCCGTTAAGTGAGTAGGTAACTTCAAAAAGCGTGTCGGCGATGTGTCGCAGAGTGCACACGCGGTTGGGATGCCATTTTAAGGTTATGATTGCATTGGCCGGCAACCGTGAGCTCTCGATAAATTTACCAGAATAGATTTTTGATTGAGCCTCTATCTCCTTTTTCTTTACGAAGTCGCGAATGTCACGATAGCCGATAAAATTTGAGAGTATCCGCAAGGTAAAAAAACTTGGCGAGTAGCTGCGTCCCGTGTCGTGCATATAACCCCAAATACGCATCAACGTCGATGTCGATACATACTCGTTGGTGGCCGTCCTGATGCGGTCAGATAAAAAGTCGAAATCAGCAGGCGTTGATATTCTCCGCCCTATATGGTTTTCTATTTCTGATCTCAGACGTGCCAGATCTGCCTGGCTGATTTTGGGATTATCGCTCATAGCCGTTTTGTTTTGAAACAAAGTTACGAAAATTCGGCGATATGGTTTTATATGGTATAGCGATTGGGATAAAATGGGATAAAATTAGTCGTATTTATTTTTTTATCTTTGCAACAAATAATTCATTTCTCATTAATCAATTATAACACGATGAAAAAACTATTTTTGATGGCAATAGCTGTGCTGGCTCTTGTTTCTTGTTCCACGACTCCTTCAGAGCGAGTAGTTACGGTAAGCGATCCCGAGTTCTCGGGCTTCGCGGCAAAATATCTTGAAGTTGTCGACGGCGATTATAAGTTTATAACAGACGGACGCGAAGGCAAAATCACACTCAAGTTGCGTAAGAAAGCGCAACCCGACGAGCCGTTCTACTCCGACGGATTTACCAAATTCAGATTAAATGCAGTTGGCGACGGTGGTGAGATCTATGATACCGGAGTCTATGGCTATGAAGCATCAATGGGCGAGTTTGACAAAATCGAGGATCTTTTGACCAATGGCGAGGTTGGCGACACTCGATCTGTCTGCTTTACCTGGATGTATATGGCACAGGACGACTTCAAGGATGTGCGCAACAAAATTTATAATTCAGCGACAGGTATCGAGCTTATAGATAAAGGATTTAAGGCAGGCATAAAGCCTGAAAAAGCATCTTCAGTCAAAGAAGATGTAGCCGAAGCCGGTGACGACTACGAAATAATCATGGCCGAGGCTGCCATGGACGATGCAGACGATGCAGACAGCGATGAAGTCGAAGAACAGAAACCGGCCAAGGCCAAAGTATCGTCTAAAGAGATCGACAAGTTCATAGATAAATTCGAGAAATTGACCGACAAAGCAATTAAAATGTATAAGAAGTCAGAGGCCGGGGAAAGAGGTACTTATGGAAAATGGCTTGAGTTGTCACACGAAATTACAGAAATGATGGAATCTGCAAAATTTGATGAAAGCGATATGACACCATCGCAAATACAACGTATGTTAGACATCTCAAATAAGTACCATAAAGAAGTGTATGGTACCCCTCTCTATTAAAACTATTTGGAAATGAATACTGAAGAATTCCGGCCAAAAGCAATAATTCCCTTTGATGATATTAAACCGGGCGATACCGGCTTTATTGGTGATCCCGCCAAAATCGACAATGCCTTTAAAATCTATGAAAAAGGGATAGGCCGCAAATGGTTTGACGTTCTCGTGGCAAAAGTCAATGGTACAAGACATTACGACGGGAGTAGGATACAGCTGACTTTTCCGTCAGTCCCCGATGATTGCGATCCCGACACCATAGAATTGGTTTACGGCAATAGATATTATCTCCCGCCGTCGGTAGAAATCTATGGTGGTGACGGAGTAGCAGTTTTCGACGAAAAGTAGAAAAGTAGATTAATACTTTTGGTTGAGTCAAATAATTTACATGCATTTACACCATAATATGTTTAATGCTAAGTTTAACTTTTAAAAAGATTTAGACCCGGTTCCCCAATATTTGTTAATACTGAGGACGCATATCGCCGAGAGATTTTTGTCTTGTGATGAAGGAGCGTAGCCGT